>DYKW01000053.1 GCA_020722405.1 Anaerolinea thermophila | reverse complement strand
CTATCGTCCCCACGTTCAAATGCGGTTTGCTGCGATCAAATTTCTGCTTGCCCATGAAATTTTCTCCTTCATGAAAAATCTTTCTACAAGTTCTAGTTCGTTAGAAATCCAAGACAATAACCAATTTGTTACTACAACCTAACCTATAATGTCCTTAGCAACGCTTTCACTTACCTGGGCATAGTGGTCAAATTCCATAGAAAACACACCGCGCCCTTGTGTACCAGAACGTAGTGTTGTAGCATAACCAAACATTTCTGCCAATGGAACCATTGCTCTCACGGCTTGTGCATTTCCAGGACGCACTTCCATGCCTTGGATTTCACCTCGCCGGGCATTCAGCTGTCCAATCACATCACCCAAAAATTCTTCGGGGACAACAACTTCAACCTTCATGATTGGCTCCAAGAGGACAGGCTTTCCAAGACGTAGCCCTTCACGGAAAGCCTGTGAGGCCGCCATTTTGAAAGCCATCTCGCTGGAATCCACTTCATGGTAGGAGCCATCATACAGGCGTACAATGACATCCACTACTGGATAACCGGCTATAACACCGCTATCGACAGACTCTCGTACACCCTTCTCAATTGCAGAAATGTATTCACGCGGAATAACGCCGCCCACAATTTTATCTTCAAACACAATCCCAGAACCCGGTTCTCCAGGTTCTAATTCAAACACTACATGACCGTATTGCCCGCGGCCACCGGTTTGTTTGACGTAGCGCGTCTCTGCTTTGGGGACTGGCCGAGTAATGGTTTCACGATAAGCAACCTGAGGCCGTCCGACACGTGCCTGCACATGAAATTCACGCAACATACGATCGACCAACACTTCCAAGTGGAGTTCACCCATCCCGGAAACAATGGTTTGACCGGTGTTTTCGTCAGTTCGCACCCGAAAAGTTGGGTCTTCTTCCGCCAATTTCCGCAAGGCCTCACCCATTTTGGATTGTTCTACCTTGCTTTTGGGTTCGATCGCAATGGAAATTACCGGATCGGGGAAGGAAATACTTTCCAGTACGATTGGGTGATCTGCATCACACAACGTATCCCCCGTAAATGTTTCACGGAAACCTAACGAGGCAGCGATATCCCCGGCCAGCACTTCTTCGATATCTTCGCGACGGTCGGCATACATACGAATCAAACGCCCAACGCGCTCCCGCTTACCTTTGGTAGCATTATAAATACTTGCACCCTTGGTAATTCGTCCGGAATATACCCGGAAATACGCCAACCGCCCAACATAAGGATCAGTAACGATCTTGAAGACAAGGGCTACGGTTAATTCATCATCCGCTGGGGTGCGTGTTGCTTTCTGGTTGGTTTTCGGATCTACGCCACGTACTGCGGGAATATCTACGGGAGAAGGCAAATAATCAATTACGGCATCCAACAAGGGTTGAACGCCTTTATTGCGCAATGATGTACCACAAAAAACGGGCGTGGCACGGCCATCGACAGTGGCAACGCGCAATGCACTCCGTAACTCAGCGGCGCTGATTTCCTCACCTTCCAGGTATTTCATGATCAGGGCATCATCCAACTCGGCAACCTGCTCCACCATGCGCTCGCGCATCTCGCGCACTTTTTCCCGAAGTTCAACTGGAATTTCTATTTCTTCAGGAACAGTCCCCAGGTCATCATTTTTCCAAATCAATGCCTTTAGGGTCAATAGATCAACTACGCCGGTGTAGTCTGATTCGCTACCAATGGGGCACTGCACCGCTATAGGGTTGGCGCCTAAACGCTCTCGAATACTCTCAATGGTACGTTCATAAGAGGCCCCAACGCGATCCATTTTGTTAACAAAACAAATGCGCGGTACGCCATAGCGATCGGCCTGTCGCCACACGGTCTCACTTTGCGGCTCAACCCCTTGCACAGCATCGAAAATCACTACACCACCGTCCAAAACACGCAAAGAGCGTTGCACCTCAGCAGTAAAATCGATATGCCCAGGCGTATCGATGATATTAATCTGATAGCCTTTCCATGCTGCGCTTACTGCTGCCGACACAATCGTAATGCCGCGTTCGCGCTCCTGTTCCATCCAATCGGTAACGGTGGTACCGTCATCTACCGATCCAATACGATGCGTTTTCCCAGTATAGAACAAAATCCGTTCTGTTGTGGTTGTCTTCCCCGCATCAATATGCGCGATGATACCGATATTACGATACCGCTCAAGGGGATGCTGTCTTTCCATAAAACACCTAAAGAAATCTATAAACTAACGGCGATAATGCGAGAAAGCGCGATTGGCCTCCGCCATCTTATGGACTTCCTCACGCTTACGAATTGCCGCACCAGTATTATTCGCTGCGTCCATCAATTCGCCGGCCAGTTTTTCAGCAAAACTCTTACCACCACGTGAACGTACGGCCGCCAGAATCCAACGTGTAGCTAATGCGAATTGACGATAAGCGGGTACTTCCATTGGAATTTGGTAAGTAGCGCCGCCCACACGACGCGGACGAACTTCCATAACCGGAGAGATGTTCTTGATGGCCTGTTCAAATACTTCTAACGATTTTTTATTCGTGCGTTCAGCGATCAGGTCAAGAGCATCATAAACCGCACGCGCGGCCGTGCTTTTCTTACCTCCGCGCGTGACACGGTTAATAAAAGATTGTAGTTGCACGCTGCCATATTTAGCATCGGGAGCAACTGGGCGTTTTTCAGGTCGATAACGTCGAGCCATAGTTAAACCATCCTATCTTATTTTTTTATTTCGCCTTGGGACGCTTGGCACCATACTTAGAGCGCGCCTGCTGGCGGTTATCGACACCAGCGGTGTCCAACGTACCACGCACAATGTGGTAACGCACACCAGGCAAGTCTTTTACACGACCACCGCGCACCATAACCACCGAGTGCTCTTGCAAGTTGTGACCTTCACCAGGAATATAGGCGGTCACTTCAATGCCATTGGTGAGGCGCACACGCGCGATTTTGCGTAACGCCGAGTTAGGCTTCTTGGGCGTCATGGTACGCACCACAGTGCACACACCGCGTTTTTGCGGCGCACCTTTGGGATTGCGAATACGGCGCTGCTTCATCGAATTTAAGGCATATTGCAGCGCGGGTGCTTTGCTTTTAGTTTTTTTAGGTTTTCGGCCTTTTCGTACAAGTTGATTAATCGTGGGCACGTCTGCCTCCAAACTGATATTGGTATGGTAAATGTTTTTCCATTAAGCGAGGCCATCAATGTCATAAACTTTGATGGCCTCGCTGACGTCACATTGATATAACTATCCTGCTACCTGCAAAAAGCAGGTATTCGCGAGTTTGGCGCAACGAAGAATTATTCTACCATGCAAAAAAATGAGCGTCAAGGAAATCATATCTTGTCGCCAAGTCCCAACAAACCGGTAGAAAGTCTTGGCGCTCGGACACGTTCCTCTTCTTTACCAAAACGGATGATATTCCCATTGGCGGTAACAGCCTGAACAGCTAAACCAAGACTCTGTAATTCTTTCACCAAAACATGGAATGAAGCAGGGATACTAGGCTCCTCAATAGGTTCACCTTTTACAATGGCCTCATAAGCCTTGACGCGTCCGGCAACATCATCCGATTTAGTGGTTAGCATTTCCTGGAGAGTATAGGCCGCCCCATAGGCTTCCAAAGCCCACACTTCCATTTCACCAAAACGCTGCCCACCAAACTGCGCCTTACCACCTAGCGGCTGTTGCGAAACCAAACTGTATGGGCCGGTAGAGCGGGCATGAACTTTATCTTCAACCAGGTGGTGCAATTTAAGCATGGTCATTACACCAACCATCACCGGGCGGTCGTAAGGCTCACCGGTTTTCCCATCACGCAGGGTTTCCAAACCCAGCGTTGGGATCGGACGGCCGGTAGTCATTGACACACGGGCCGCCAGATCGCGCACTTCTTCTTCCGTCATGTTTTCATCAACTTGTTCACCCTGGTCGAGTAACCACAGGCGCAAACAAGCAATGCGCGTTAACGTATCTCGCACCACGCGTTCTTCTGCCGGGATGGGCACGTCATCGAAAGCTAACAATTGGTCGGGGTCATACCCCTTTTCACGTAACCATTCACGCAATGTCGCCCTACGAGCATAGTTTAGGTCGGTAGCGATACGGTACATGTCATAGGTATCGGAATCCAACCACTGTTCCAGATACAGACGGCGAACTTCATCGTCATCTTTAATCATTTCTGGATCGTATTCTAGTTCTGACAGCCATTTCCAGGCACGTCCGCCGATCTCTTTCCAGGCTTGATCAATCATCCAGGCACGCGCCAGTTCTGCTTCGATTTCTTCTTCAGTGGCATCATCAAAGACCGGCACAACAGCCCGGAACCCCAGACGTTTGGATGCCCAGCCCAAATGCGCTTCCAACACCTGCCCCAGATTCATACGCCCAGGAACACCTGTGGGATTGAGAATGATGTCTACAGGGGTACCATCATCCAGAAAAGGCATATCTTCAGCTGCAACCACGCGTGAGATGACGCCCTTGTTGCCATGACGACCAGCCATTTTATCGCCAGCAGTAATTTTACGGCGCCGAGCAACAGAAACTCGCACCATACGGTCTACACCAGCCGACAGATCTTCACTATCCTCGCGCGAGAAAACTTTCACATCTACAACCTTACCGCGTTCTCCATGCGGCATGCGCAGCGATGTATCTTTGACATCACGCGATTTTTCACCAAAAATAGCCCGTAACAAGCGCTCTTCAGGGGTCAATTCTTTTTCACCCTTTGGGGAAATCTTACCAACCAGAATATCCCCAGGGCCAACCTCAGCACCAATCCGGATAATCCCTTCTTCATCCAAATCTTTGATTGCGTCATCACCCACATTGGGAATGTCTCGGGTGAATTCCTCTAGCCCCAAACGCGTATCTCGGGCTTCAATTTCGTACTTTTCAATGTGTACAGAACTGTAGTAATCCTCCTGAACCAGGCGCTCAGAAATGACAATAGCATCTTCGAAATTTGCACCTTCCCAAGATAGAAAAGCAATAACCACATTTTGACCCAGCGCCAATTCACCACCGTCCGTAGAAGATGAATCAGCAATGACATTTCCCTTATGAATACGCTGTCCCTTAACCACAGCCGGGCGCTGATCGATACAGGTGCTTTGGTTCGACCGCTGGTACTTACGCAAAATGTAAGTTTTCTCCTCGCCGTTATCGTAACGCACTTTGATGTACTTACCGGTGACGGCAAGCACCTCCCCATCATCTTCAGCAACGACAACCTGACCAGAGTCTTTTGCCGCGTAGTATTCCATACCGGTAGAGACCTGCGGTGCTTCCGGCGTGAGCAAAGGCACAGCCTGGGCCTGCATGTTTGAACCCATCAAGGCACGGTTGGCATCATCGTGCGAAAGGAAAGGAATGAGCGCTGCGCTAATACCAACAATCTGGCTAGGGCCAACGTCCATGTAATCCAGACCTTCAGGCGCCGTGAAACCAAAAGCGCCATTGTGCCGTGATGAAATTCGGGAGTGCTGGAACTCGCCGTAGGCGTTCAGCGGGGTATTTGCCTGAGCAATGGTGAATTTATCTTCGACATCCGCAGACAAGTACGTGAAGTCATCGGAAACATAGGGCACAATCAACACGCGCTCCAGCGGTAAAGAGGCAATACGATTAGCCAATGCCTCATCAATGCGCGTGCCTGCCTCAGCAATAACCTCACCCGTTTCAGGGTCGGTCAGCGTTTCCCGCAAAGTACGTCCGACGAGATGCGGGGAATCTGGTGATAAATGACGAATAATTTTACGGTAGGGCGTTTCAATGAAGCCATACTCGTTTACGCGAGAATAGGTTGCCAAGCGGCCAATCAAACCGATATTAGGCCCTTCAGGGGTCTCAATCGGACAGATACGTCCATAATGCGAGTAGTGCACATCACGCACATCAAAGCCAGCACGCTCACGACGCAACCCACCAGGCCCCAACGCAGATAAAGTGCGCTTGTGACGCAATTCTGCCAGTGGATTCGTTTGGTCCATAAATTGCGATAACTGACTAGAGCCAAAAAACTCCCGCAAGGAGGCCACTACAGGGCGGATGTTAATCAAGGAGATAGGGGAAACTTGCTCCTGTCCACGAATGGACATGCGTTCGCGCACTACGCGTTCCATGCGGCGCAGGCCAATCCGCAATTTGCTTTGGATTAATTCTCCTACGGTTTTAACACGGCGATTACCCAAATGATCAATATCATCTGGATCTTCTAATTCGTTGTTGATTGCAATCAAGCGCCGCACTACTGCAACAACATCCCAAGTGCTGATTGTACTATGCAGTAACGAGACCTTGTCCTGAAGATCCAGTTTCTTATTCAACTTATAGCGTCCCACGCGTGCCAAATCGTAGCGACGAGGATCGAAGAGCTGTTCTTGTAGAAATTCACGGGCGTTATCCAGCGTAGCCGGATCACCGGGGCGCATTCGCCTAAAGAATTCAATCAGCGCCTGTTCTGCAATGGTATGCGGGCTGTCAGGGGTCCAGTCCGGTTCCTGTTTGAGGGTGGCCGCGATAAAGGGACGATCGGGGTTGGTATCTACGTCTTTGAATAGGCTAATGATTTCTTCATCTGAACCTGTTTTAAGTGGAGAATCACCAACGCCGTCATCAAGGGCTGCCAACGCTCGCAAGAAAATGGTAACAGGTACGGTGCGCCGACGATTGTACTTTAAAATGAGGTAGTCACTCTTGCGCGTCTCGAATTTCATCCAAGCGCCGCGATCTGGAATCAGTTTAGCAGTGGCCTGGCGCCTTCCAGTCGTTCGGTCTACCGGGGCTTCAAAGTATACACCAGGAGAACGAATCAACTGGGATACCACAACTCGTTCGGTACCGTTTACAATGAATGTGCCTTTCTCGGTCATCTCTGGAAAATCACCGAGGAAGAGATCTTGCTTAATAGGCTCGGGGATGTCCGCCCCGGCCAATAGCACCGAGACATGTAAAGGGCTAGCGTAAGTCAAGTCGCGTTCGATGCACTCTTCTACGCTATTTTTAGGTTCATCAAACCAATAGGTCAAACCCCACTCTTCCGATTCGGGGGTACGACTGGGGAAATAAAGACGCAGACCGTTGTTGTAGGACTCAATGGGAGAAATTTCGTCAAATAGTTCAGCCAGGCCTTCCCTCTTGAAGCGCTCGAAAGAACGTAGTTGCACTTCAATCAGTTCTGGCATTTCCATGTGAACAGGAATACGCGCGTAATTTTTGGTTGGCAGGTTTACCATAAATCAACCTCTCCTGATGGGCTCAGATAACGCCAAGAATTTTGCACCTAAAACACTTCCCCCAAGGCTATACTAACGCGGAGAAAGCATCGTCACATGTGAGACCAACACAACGCAAGGTTCTGATGTATTGGAAAATCACCAGAACCTTGGATAGCGATTGTCTTAGACGATGCAAATCATAGTCTTTCACATGCCCTGGGCAAGGCTTCTTTGCAGAACTTATATTATACTCTAAACACAGCAGAGCGCAAGGGCTATTTTTATTTTTTCAGCACATTCAACGAAATTTCACCGTCAGCCGCTAAAAATACTCATCAGCAATGTCAGTAGGAAAGCGGCCAACTGCAATCCCACGATGATTGTGGCAATGGTTTGGACGATACGCCACGCCGAGGGCGTATGCCCCGGACGGCGGGGGTGCTCACCTGCGGCCACCTGCCGCAGCACGTCTACGGCCTGCGCGGGCGTCAGGGGGGTGAAGAACCAGTCTGCGCGGGGTTCACCAACCACCAGTTTCAAGCCATCGAAGGCTTGCAAACGGGCCTGCCAGGAAGGGTCCGGGATCACCTGGGAGGGCAGGATTACCATCCGGGCAGTGGAGAATTCATCCGGCGGGGTCTGTGGGGTCAGGGGTTTAATGGTCAGCCCAGGGATCTCGCGCTCCAAAGTTTTCTGTATCTCGGATGCCCACGCTTGCTCGCCGCTATCTGCCAGCCAGACCACCAGGTCAGAGACCACGGGACGGGCGGCCTCCTGCGCCATATCGCCGCGCAGTGTCCGCAAGTGGTACCCCAGGAGTACGGCGAAAACCAACAGGATGGCCGTACTATCCCACAAAGAAGCCCAAAAGTCCGCTGGAGGGCCGGAGAGTAAGGCGGACAGGATGTTGAACACCAGCCCAACCGCCGCGCCCATGCCACCAATGACGGCTGCAAATATCACAATGTAGAGGTAAATTTTGCGCACCAGGGAACGGCGGACATTGTCGCCGCGCTCGCTTTCGTCCAGGGTCTCCGCTTGCAGACGCGGCCAACGCGACAGCCAAAGCGGGAGACCGATGATCAAAATGGAGAGCGCGGTACTCAGGTGCTCGCGCAATCCCCCATCCCAGACATTCTGTCGGGTGAGAAGGTCAATCAAGAACAGCAGCAAGTTGATCACACCACCGACGGTCATGCCCAAGCCAATCAACGCCAGGAGGTAGTGGTATAGTCGCCGCTTGCCGGCTTGCACGTTGGGGTCGGCATCCAACGCAATGTGACGCAGCAGCCAGTTGCCGTAATAAAACCACAGCGCGCCCATGGGAATTGCCATCGCCAGGCCCTCGCCGATACCGCTCCTGGCCTCACCCCAGCCGCCGGGCACCCCCAGCAATACGTTGAAGATTTCAAAAAGCGCAGCGGAGGCGCTCATGACGGTAATCACGGCACTGCCCCACCCCAAAAAATACAACACACCCAGCCGCAAATTGGAGGTGCGCTCACGTTCTTCGCCCAGCGCGCGTTGACAGATAAACCAGGTGTAAAGCCATAACGGCACCGCCATCAACACCACTGCCAACCCATTGGCAAGACGCACGTGAGGGCTGGTGCCCAAAGCCGTGGCGCCAACATCTGCGAACAGATACATCAGCAGTTCGCGTACCCCGGCAACGCTCCACCCGAGGGCATACACCAACCAGAAAAAACGGTACAGCCGACGGGCATCTGCAAAGCGGATATCATCCGGCAGACTTTCCCAAGCCCCTCGTAAGGTGCGCCAAAAGTAGGCCGCCGCCACCAGGTTAGCAAAAATTGCAATCAAGTTATCCTGCCAGGTCTGGTTGCCACCCAAAATAGCCTGGGTAACCGGGGCATGCACAAGGCGCAACAGGAGACGATTGAGCCAGGCCAGGGTATTCTGCGCCACCGGTACCAGCGTGGCGCCCAACATCGTGAAGAAAAACAGGGCGCGCAGCAGGTTGGTTTGCTCCTCCGCATCACCGGCCGCGGCCCGCTGCGCCCACAACCAATGGAACAGGAAAACCGGCACGCCCACCAGCACCAGCGCCAGCGCACGTGCCAGCGCATCCTCGGCGCCCACCGGGGTGGCAGAGACCATACTGCGCAGTAAGTTGATTATCCCCCACAAGACCACTTCCGCGCTGATGAACGCTACCAGATAGAAGTACAAACGGCGAATGCTTTTCATGGTTTCACCTCACGGTTTGGCCGGGGATTCTGTAGCGTACCAATCGAAACTCCAAAACTCATACGGCATTTGCAGCAAGCGCCACGTCCCCTGTTGTTGCACTAAAATGGCAAGGCTTTGGTTGCGGTAGGCGCCCGAGAATGGGTCGGAAGGGCCATACACCAGGTATAGAGTCACATAAGCCCGTCCATCCGGGCGGATTTCGACCTCGCCAATCTCCACGCTGGCATTGCCAAAGCGGTCGCCGTTGGTCAGTTGGCTGCGGAAAGCGTCATACGAGGGCTTATCCGGCGTCTCGGCCAGATAGTCATACGCCCGCTGATAGTCGCCATCCGTCAATGCCAGCAAATAGTTGTGCACCACGCCTTGCGGTGTGTTTTCGGGCTGGTAGGTCTGCGTGCTTCCTCGGGCAAAGAAAACCAGCAGCGAAACAAGCACCAGCAGCGCAATACCTATCAAGATAGCGGTGAGAAAACGGTCTGATTTCATCACAGAAACTCCTCACTCTTGCCTTATAGTCTGCCTTT
Organism: Anaerolinea thermophila; assembly: GCA_020722405.1. GTDB lineage: Bacteria > Chloroflexota > Anaerolineae > Anaerolineales > DRKV01 > DRKV01. The sequence goes on along the minus strand of DYKW01000053.1, from coordinate 513 downwards.
ACACTTTACCATAGATTTTGCTTCCGGATAAAGCAAAAATCATTCTTCGTATACTCGGCCTCACCCCCCCGTCTGCGTTGGACAGCCCTCTCCACACCCGTCCCCAGTGGCCCTGTGGAACACACATACCCCGCGGCACCGTCATGTACAGGGTATGACTTCTCCCCCCCGCCACTGTACTAAAACTGCCATTTCTCCGTCCCTACTGTCTCCCGCAACCTGGTCGGCAGCCTGCCTCCAAACCCGCTCGGATTAGCCGTCGAACAAACATTATCCTCATCCCTATACCCCCCTTCACCATCTCGGCTATCCGAAAACTCCTCACTTCAGACGACACCTCGTTGGAACCATTGTCGGTCACCACCCGCCAATAATACCGCTTCCCCGACTCGCCCGTAAACTCATAGCTCCTCGTCCCCACCTCATCGTCGCCATCCACGTCCACGGATTACTGCTCTCACCCACATAAATCTTGTACCGGTTATTATTGCTCGGACGGCCCACACGCGGCAG
>DYKW01000235.1 GCA_020722405.1 Anaerolinea thermophila | reverse complement strand
GCCGGACAGCTCACAGGAAAGGTTTCGACTTTGATGTCCACGGATTCAGGAATAAGATCAACGTCCAGCAATCGTCTTGGCCACAACGGATCAGCTCCAGAACGTGACAACCCACAGGTTGTTTTTTATAGACATTCAAACAGGGAACGCCTTTATTCATGAATACCCAACCACCCTTACCCCAGCCAAGCCTTGATCCACGTGTCATCCCCGCCTCCTACCGCGACGACGAGATCAGCCTGGTCGACCTGTGGATCGCCATCGCGCGGCACAAGAAGCTGGTGCTCGGCGTGGCCGGCGCGGTGCTGCTGATCGGCCTCGCAGCCGCCCTCGTCATGCCCAAGAAATACGACTACAGCGCAGTGATCGAGATCGGTGGCAAGCTGCAACAACTGGATAGCGTCACCACCTTCACGGCGAACGAGTCTCCCGAGACCGTCAAGTCCAACTTCACGGCGAACGAGTCTCCCGAGACCGTCAAGTCCAAGCTCGAATCCTCCTATCTCCCCAATGTCATCCGCAAGCATATGGGTGAAGCCGGAACCGCTGACCTTACACCCCGCCTCTTCAAGGTCCAGGCCACCAAGGGCAGCAACATCCTGATCATCTCGAGCACGGTCCCGGAGGAGCTGGGCGATGCCATCAAGGCGATCATGCAGGACACCACCCAAGCGCTCATCAAGGACCACGATCGCCTCACTGCCACAGAAATCGCCGGGCTCAAGAGCGAGCTCTCGGACGCCCAGCGCGCCCTGGATGCCTTAATCGACCCCGACGCGCGCTCCGCGAAGATCAAGGCCGTGGAGAAAGAAGTCGAGGACACCCGCGTACGCCTGATCTCCCTTGAAAGTGAGCGTAGGCTCATCGAAGCCAACCTATTCCGCGTGGACCGACAGGAAGAGATGCTGAAGGGCCAACTGATTGATGTGGATACTCTTATCAAAAAAATCAATCAGCAACACGCAAAGTCTGGAGGAGGAGGCAAGGGAGCCTTGGACAGCTGGACCCAGATGGTTATCTATAATCAGCTTCAGCAACTGCTGACCCGCCAAGCCGACTTCGAGGAGCGGCTGCACATCCAGCTTGCCGCCGAGCGTGACAAACTCAGCAAGATGCTCGAGGACAATGCCCACCAGATCGCATCAACCAAAGCTCTGGTTGAACAGCGCGAGGCCGAGCTTGCAGCCTTCATGAAGGATCTCGACCGCCAGACCATCGCCCAGGAACACCGGGTCAAGAGCATCAAGATAGCCTTGGACAACATCCTCGCGACACGCCTCATCTTGGAGCCTGTCCAAAGTAACGAACCCGCGGGCCCCGGAAAGGCCCTCATCCTCGCCTTGTCCGTTTTCCTCGGCTTGTTCGCCGGCCTGTTCGCCGCCTTTATCGCCGAATTCCGCGACAAGGTGCTCGAGCGCATGGCCGAGCAAGGGGAAGAATCAGCTAGTGCCTAGCCAAGTTCATCATCACGAGGCCCCAAGGGCCGTGGCGATCCGTAGCGCCCTGACCGCACGGGCATGCCGGAAGTCCTTTCCAATCCAGAAATGAGCCTGAAGGAGGGTGGTATGTGAGGTTCTTC
>DYKW01000234.1 GCA_020722405.1 Anaerolinea thermophila | reverse complement strand
CCGTCTGCGCCATCCCTCCATTCGACGCAAATTGCGCGATTATTTGGGAGAATAATAAAAATGTCCTTGTCCCGGCGGTTGAACTGCCGGGACAATCGTTTAAAATTGTCTTATGCGCCCCTATCTACTGCCACGCCTACGCGATATCCTTTTCCTGGCAATCTTCATTGCTGCCGTGTTGCTTGGCCCGCGCATGTTGAACATCGACGGCGACTTGCCACGTCACCTGCTCATGGGAAAAATCATCCTGGAAACACGCACCATCCCCACCACCGACGTTTTCTCCCACGTTTACCAGGGAACGCCGCTCGTCCCGCATGAGTGGCTGGCCGGAATCGTTCTCTACTTTGTCTACACGCTCATGGGGCTGAATGGCATCGTGCTACTAGCAGCCCTCCTGCTCGCCACGACCTTCCTGCTTGTTTATGAGGAAACCCTGCGCACCAGCCACCTGCGGCTCGCCACGCTCGGCCTCACCGCCTGGGGCGCAGCCGTCACCTCCCTGCACTGGATCACCCGTCCGCACCTGTTCACCATGCTATTCTTTGCGCTCTACCTGGTTTGGGCCAACAAACTCCAGCGCGGCAAGCTGAAGTACATTTGGCTTTTCCCACTGGCCATGTTACTCTGGGGCAACATGCACGGCGAATTTATCGCGGGACTGCTCTTGCTGGGCGCATATAGCGCCGGTTGGGTTTGGGACTATATTTTCTCAACCCTAAAACCACTTATCAAAACAGGCAAACAACTCGCCTTTGCGTTTTTTTCCTCCCTGCTGGTCACGTTCATCAACCCGGTCGGTTTGCGCACCTGGGAAACGGTCTTCGGTTACGTCAATAACCATTACCTGATGTCGCGCATCAACGAAACCAACCCGCCTGACTTTTCTCAACCACAGTTCCAGGTACTGCTCATCCTGCTCGGTTTTTCAATTTTCCTACTGGCTACCCAAAAGGACAGATTAAATACCGGACAAGCCTTCGCGCTGGCCGGGTTGAGCATGATGAGCCTGCTCTCCGCCCGCAACGTCCACCTGTACGGAGTGGCCGCTCCCATCCTGCTGGCAGGCGCGTTCGCGGGCAGGCCATTCCCCCACATTCTCGAAGAGATTGAAACCCTCTTCGCCAGGGTCGAAGAAAACCTGCGCGGCCTGGCCTGGCCGATGATCACGGTATTCCTGATTGGCAGCCTGGTTTTAACCGGCGCACCCGGCATCGAAAACCGCTTTTCGCCGCGCATTTTCCCGGTGCAAGCGGCAGATTGGCTGGAGAAAAATCCTCCAACCGGCAAAATGTTCAACGCTTTCGATTGGGGCGGCTACCTGCTCCTGCGCCTGTGGCCAGACCACCTGACCTTTATTGACAGTCAGACCGATGTGCGCGGCGACGTCACCAAGGAATACGAAAAAGTCGTCACCCTGGCTGAAGGCTGGCAAACCACGCTGGAACAGTACGCTGTGCAATGGGTAATTATCCCCCCCGCCTGGCCGCTGGCTGACGCACTGACCGCCAACGGCTGGCAAGAGATTTACCGGGATGAGACCACTGTCATCTTCACCCGCTGACTAACGCCCCAACACCTCAAAC
>DYKW01000233.1 GCA_020722405.1 Anaerolinea thermophila | reverse complement strand
CCCCGAAACTTTGCACAAAGCCCCGCGCCAACGGGGCTTTTGCTTTTTCGGTGCCTTGTCTCTGGTGCTACTCGATAGCCAACTCCGGTTCATCCCCGTTGCACGGGGAACAATCAAATATCCAGCTCTGTCTGCTTGCCCCGCTTCGTGCGTGGCACCCAGCCATTAGCGTCTACTTCAAACTTGCTCAGACCACAGACCTGCAAAGCAGAGATAGCGCCATCCACGGACTGGAAGTAACGAACCCCAGTCCGAGCCGCGCTAAAAATCCGCTCCCCAGCAGCCGTGCGGATAACCGCAATCAACCCTTGACCGGCTTCATCCATACGGACAACCACAGACTCAATAGCACCTGCGCTTGCCAGCTCACGAACAATGGGGACAGTCACTGTTGCCCGTTTTTCTGTCATAGCCACGGTTTATACACTCCAATAGATATAAACGCAAGATATTCAATATCAACATGGACTAGAGTCCATGTTGAGCGCCTTAAGCTGAATTAGATAGCTATCTAGCTAGCTAGCTATCAATGCCGAAATGCTGCTTGAGCAACCGCTCAACGATCTCTGTTTCCGTCACCCGATGGCCCGGTACTGACTCCGCGCTTGCGGCGTCCTTGAGGGCTTTTGCGATGTCCCACCGCATCCGAAAGAGCTTCTGAACGGTCGGCACGGGAGGCTCATCTGCGGCATGTGCCGCAGGCTTGGGTGCATCCAGATGTGCCTTGTCAGCAACATCCCCCGCTCCACCTTCCAGAAAAGCAGTCGGGTCTTTCAGTGGGGTGGCAATGCCTGTGAGGTCAGGTTTTCCGCGCATCTTCTTCACGCCGTCACCTCCTTGAAGAAGTCTTCCATTTCCGCAATCGCAGCCTGATCCTTGCCCAGCTCCTGCACGATCGCACCTTCGCCGATGGCGCGACGGAAAGCCACGCGCTCGCAAACCTTGGTCGGCAGCACAGTCAGCTCCTGCTCGGCCAAAAACTCCAGCATCTCAGCAGCGTCCTTGGTGCGCGGATCGACGCGGGTCAGCAACACGCGCACATCGAGGTCGGGGTTGTAGTCACGGGCCAGCTCGACCACTGTCAGCAGATCGGTCATGGCTGCGGCATCGAGGTTGGAGGCACCAATCGGAATAACTGCGCGTTGGGCGAGCAACAGAGCGGAACGCAACCCCACCGAGTCGCGACCACCGGCATCCACCACGACATGCGAGAAGCCGCTGGCAAGCTGCTTGCCTTCGGCCAGGATCGCTTTGCCCGCGAGGCATGTCGTCGTCGGGCTGGGCGTGTAGCCCTCGTTCTCTCGCCGCCAAGCAGCCCAGCTCGCGGCACTCGCCTGCGGGTCGCCGTCAATCAGCAAGGTCTTGCCCTGCCGGGCCAGCATCGTGGCGAGATGGACGGCAGTCGTGGTCTTGCCCACGCCGCCTTTGGTATTGACCACAGCAAAGATCGTCACGTCATCATCCTCCAGAGTTGAGCTAGATAGCTAGCTATCACAAGACACAACGAGATTATATAGATAGCTAGCTAGCTATCACCGCGGCCAGGAACATTCTCGCGCTCGGGCATGAGCGTCTCGCAGGAGGAATCCC
>DYKW01000052.1:3690-10674 GCA_020722405.1 Anaerolinea thermophila | reverse complement strand
TTTTCCCGTTCTGTCATCTCAGCGCTCTCTGCGTTCTCGGCGGTAAACAAATACGGTTTTGGAAGACGCAAGTAGCGCAATTTTTACCCGTGCCAGGCAACAGGCGTCAGCATTCAGCGAACAGGTCGCAGGCGTCAGCATTTCGCATTTCGCATTCTGCAAGCAACCCAACCACTCAACCATCTGACCATCCGACCATCCGACTACTTGACTATTCGACTACCTGACTACGCGACTACGCGACTATCGTAATGGCGGATGACGGGCAGGGCCACGGCACGGCATTCCATTATACCGCCTCTGTGCTATACTTGCGCGCAATGGACAACCTGTATCGCATTCTGTACACCATTCGTCGTTTCGAAGAAACCGTCTTAGAAAACTTCTCCAAAGGGGTGTTTTACGGTACCACCCACACCTATCTGGGGCAAGAAGCCAACGCCGCCGGTGTTTTGAGTCACCTGCAACCGGACGACATCGTTTTCAGCAACCACCGTTGCCATGGTCATTTTTTGGCCTATGGCGGCGATCCGCGCGCCTTGTTTGCCGAGATGATGGGCAAACCCACAGGCGTATGTGCCGGACGCGGCGGTTCGCAGCATTTACACTGGCGCAATTTCTACTCCAACGGCATCCAGGGGGGCATTGTCCCCCTCGCAACCGGCATGGCACTGGCCGAAAAACGCAAAGGCAGCCGCGCCATAACGGTTTGCTTTCTGGGCGATGGCACTTTGGGGCAGGGCGTCATTTACGAAAGTTTCAACCTGGCCGCCCTGTGGCAAGCACCGGTGTTGTACGTCATCGAAGACAACCACATTGCCCAGACCACGCCTACCCAGCTGGCCCTGGCGGGAGAGATGGCCGCCCGCCTGCGATCTTTTGACATTCCGGTAGAAGAAGCAGATACCTCGGACGTGCTGGAGGTGCACCGCCTGGCCGGCTTGTTGCTGGAGGACGTCCGCCTTCAAGGTGAGCCGCGGGCCTTGATTCTCCACACCCTGCGGTTTGGACCGCACTCCAAAGGGGATGACACGCGGGACCCGCAGGTGGTTGCCGAGTGGAAGGCGCAGCGCGACCCCCTGAAGATTCACCGCGCCCGCCTGACCCCCGCCCAGGCAGCCGACATCGAAGCGCAAGTAGACCAACGCATACGCGCCGCCTTCCAACAAGCCCTGGAAGACGAACCCTACCCCTCGGACATCACCCTGTCGCTGACGCTTTCCCCCAAGGAAGATACCGCCGCCTTCGCCCCACCACCGCCCGGCACCCCGCTGCTGGAAGCGCTCAACGCCGGTCTACGGCACGCCTTACAGACCGATGAACGCGTTCTCCTGCTGGGTGAAGACCTGCTCGACCCTTACGGCGGGTCCTTCAAAGTGACGCGCGGCCTGTCCGGCGCCTACCCCCACCGGGTGCTCACCACCCCCATTTCCGAAGCGGGCTTTACCGGCCTGGCCGCCGGGATGGCGTTGCGCGGCCTGCGTCCGGTTGTGGAAATCATGTTTGGCGATTTCGTCACCCTGATTGCCGACCAACTCATCAACCACATTGCGAAATTTCGCTGGATGTACAACGACCAGGTGCGCGTTCCGCTGGTCATTCGTACCCCTATGGGCGGACGGCGTGGCTACGGCCCCACCCACAGCCAAAGTTTGGAGAAAATCTACCTGGGCATCCCCGGCCTGCGCGTGCTGGCCCCGACGGCCTTGGGTAACCCCGGTGCACTGTTGGCGGCGGCCATCTTGCATACCGATGACCCCGTGCTCTTTGTGGAAAACAAGTTGCTGTACCTGGAGCGCATCTTCGACGGCGATGCCGAGTGGGTGCTGACCGAAGAGTGCGCCTCCCCGGCGCCTTGTTATCGCCTGACCTTGCAAGGCGCCCCCCCACCCGATCTCACCATTGCCGCCTACGGACACATGGCAACCTTGGCGCGCCAGGCGGCGACCCGTCTGGCCTATGAGCACGAAATCTTTGCCGAAATCATCGTCCCCACCCAACTGGCGCCGCCGGATGAGGGCAGCATCGTTGCCTCTGCGCGGCGTACCGGACGTCTGCTGACTCTCGAGGAAGGCACGCTCGCCTTGGGGTGGGGGGCGGAAGTGGTCGCGCGGGCTGCCGAAGCGTTGGGCACCTCCCTGCGTGCCGTTCACCGTTTGGCCGCCCTTGAACTGCCTATTCCGGCCGCCGTGCCGCTCGAAAAACGCGTCCTACCCCAGGTAGAAAACATCCTCGCCACCGCCCAACGCCTGGTAAGGTAGGCGTCAGCGGGCAGGCGTCAGGCGTGGGCGAAAACCTTTCGCCTCTACGACCACCCAACTACCCAACTACCCAAACTACCCAACTAACTAACTACCTCCCCGATTCAATATGCTTCAACCCATCACCATCCCCCTCATCAACCCCAACGAACCGGAAGCCTACCTGGCAGCCCTGCACGCCGGCGAAGGCGATTACCTGCATCCCGGTGACCTGATTGCCACCCTGGAAACTACCAAAGCCTCACACGAACTGACCGCCGAAGCGGAAGGTTACCTGGTGGGACTACGCGCCGCCGAAGGGGACACCCTGGCAGCCGGAGAAATCCTGGCTTACCTGGCAGACAGCCCGCAGGCGGCACCCCAAGAGACCCCTTCGGAAGAGGCTCCGCCGGATGGATTGCGCATCACCCAACCGGCGTTGACGCTGGCGCAAAAACACGGTCTTGACTTGAGCACCTTCCCCGCCGGCGCGTTGATTACCGAGCGCATGGTGCGCGCCGCCCTCGAAAAATCCGTTGGAGAAACTTTTGCGCCGCCGCAAAGCGCCTTCGACCCCACGGCAATTGTCATTTACGGCGCCGGCGGCCACGGCAAAGCGCTCTACGACCTGCTGCGCGTCCTGGGTGCCTACCGTGTGGTGGGCTTTCTCGACGACGGTCAGCCGGCCGGCAGCCAGGTGATGGGGCTACCGGTGCTTGGCGGCGGAGAGATTTTGCCGCAACTGCACGCCCAGGGCCTCCGCCTGGCAGTCAATGCGGTGGGTGGCATCGGCAACGTGCAGGTGCGTTTGCGCGTGTTCCACAAACTGGCCGAGGCCGGGTTCGTTTGTCCGGCTGTGGTTCATCCCACCGCCTTCATCGAGCCGGGCGTGCGCCTGGCGGCAGGTGTACAGGTTATGCCACAAGCCTACGTGGGCAGCGAAGTGCAAGTGGGCTTTGGCACGCTCATCAACACCGGTGCCATCGTCTCGCACGATTGCCGTCTGGGGACGGTGGTCAACCTTTCGCCGGGCGCCACCCTGGCGGGCAACGTCACCGTGGAGGACGGCGCCTTGATTGGGATGCGCGCCACGGTCAACCTGGGCGTGACCATCGGGGCCGGAGCACGCGTGGGCAATGGCGCCACCGTCAAAGAAGACGTGCCGGCGCGGGGCATTGTCCCGGCCGGGGCTGTTTGGCCAAATGAAAAACGCGTAGGAAGCCCGAGTTGACTTTCCGCTTTTTGGGGAGATGGGTCCCTTCGAGGATTCCGCGGTCTCCCCAGGGTACCGCGGGAAACGGACGCCCCCTCAGGGGGTTGCCGAGTCCCTGGGGTTGGCGCGCCCCTCATGGGTGTCGCGTGATCCCTTCCCCTCTTCGGGAGAGTAACCTTTCGGGCGCTGTGATCCCCCGGTGGATGCCGATTGCAATGCGTCCGCAATGAAGAGAATGGTACAATACCGCCTGTCGAAGTTTTTCCTAAGGCCATTCTGAATCGTTATATGCCCAAATTGCCCCGTTTGAAATGGATTTTTGCACTGCTGGCAGGCGCTTTGTGTGGCGTCTTGTTTTTCTGGCAGCGCGGGGCGTATCAGGCCGCCGACCAGCCCGATAACCGGCAAACAGAAATCGTCACCGCTTTTACCCAATACGAGTGGTGGCTGAGCCGTTGGTCGGATAACCAGGTGCTGTGCCAGGTGTACACCGACCACGAGGGTTGGCCGACGCCTAACGAAGTGCAAACCTACTGTGGGCAATCACTGTACGATCAATGGCAAAACACGCAGCCTTGCTCCGCTGCGCTGGAAGGCAACGTGACCGAGTGCAAGGGCTTGTACCTGCATCAGATTTCTGCCACGCCCCAGGAACGCACGATTCTGGTGGATTTGCCCGAAGCACAAGTCTGGCTTTCGATTACCGGTTGCGATAATCTGACCGAAAATGTATGCGCACGCGTGCCTGCGTTGCTGCTGCGGGCTGAAGAGCCATTGCCCAACGAGTACATCCTGGCAATCAACGGCAATTTGAATGGTGAGCCGTTTTCGTGTCAGGGTGACCGCTGCGAAGTGCCGTTGCAGCCTACCGATGCCGAGGGCGTCGCGGTGACGTTTTGGGCGGACTCGAGTTATGGCGATTCCAGCCCACATTACCAGGCACTGGTGCGGGTGGTGGATACGGGCGTCTCCGGCGTAAACGGGGCGCGCGGCTGGTATGTGGACGTGTTGAGCAGTCGCTGGGATGGCGGACAGCCGGTTTCGAGTTGTTCCGAAACCTGGCAATCGTTTCCCTCTCTGGGACACACGCCACCGTGGTTGGCCAGTCCAGACGACCCGGCCGCGTTGGTCTCGAAGGAGCCGTATGTTTACCTGGCTGGGCGGTTGATTGCCTACGGCCTGGTGGATGCCTCCTCTTGTGCGGATGGCGGTTTGCTCTCCAATGGCTGGGCTAGCGCTTGCGGTTTGGAAGTGGCTCGTCCGCAGGTAGATGCCTGGCAAAATCAATTCGATCAACAAATCATCGCGGCGGCGCAAGAGGTCAATATTCCGGCGCAGTTGTTGAAGAATTTGTTTGCCCAGGAAAGTCAGTTTTGGCCGGGGGCGGTGCGCGATTTGAAGATTCAGGAATTTGGGGTTGGGCACCTCACCGAGCAGGGGGCAGATGCTGTTTTGTTGTGGAATCCCGATTTCTTTGCCGGTTTTTGCCCCCTGTTGCTGGATGCCGAGGCTTGCGTCTTGGGCTACGATGCGCTGGACGAGGACAGCAAGGCGCTGTTACGCGGGGCGGTGACGGTTAGTGTCAACCCGGAATGCGAGTCTTGTCCTGGCGGTATCGATCTGACACAGTTGGATTTTAGTATGCAAGTATTTGCCAAAGCACTGCAAGCCAATTGTGCTCAGGCCGGGCAAGTGGTGGAGAACATCACCGGATGGGTGCCTGGGGAGGCGCTCTCGTATGAAGATTTGTGGCGTCTGACTTTAGTGAATTATCATGCCGGGCCGGGGTGTTTGTACCGGGCACTGGATGAGACGCGTCGTGCCGGAGATAACCTAACGTGGGAGAATGTCGCGCGACATTTTGAGCCGGGATGCCAATCGGCGGTGACTTTTGTGGAAAACGTAACCAGCATGCAACCGGAGCCGACCCCCACCCCTACCATTCCTGCGCCAACGGCCACCCCGACGCTTTTCGTTCCCACACCGATGCCGTTACCTTCGGCAACCCCCACAGCATCCCCGCTGCCACCAACTGTCGCGCCAAGCGCCACACCGGGCGGCTATCCACTGCCGGCCAGCCCGCCGCCGACAGCCCAGCCAACGCCATACCCGTAAGGGACGTCTACAAACGGCGATTTGTTGGCGGGTATTTGTTTACCGCCGAGAACGCAGAGAGCGCTGAGATTTTTAGTAGCCGCGCTTTTTGCGCCGCCTGTCCCGTAGCGCAGCGTGGGGGAAGCAATCTGCTCCAAGGTGCGCTTTTATGCCAGCGAATACTTTTCGAGCACCTTTTGAATATCTTCGGCACTGATAGGGCCTTCGCGCAGGATTTTCGGTGTTTTGGCAGTACAATCTACCACGGTGGAGGGCATCCCGCCAGGGGCTTTGCCGCCATCGATGAGTAGGTGAAAGCGCCCTTGTAATTGCTCCAATACCTCCTCGGCGGTGGTTGTGTTGGCCTGCCCCGATAGGTTGGCAGAGGTAACAGCCAGCGGGCCGCACATCTTGAGCAGGGAGAGGGCACCAGGGTGCGCCGGGACGCGCACGCCAATGGTGTCATTGGGGGCCAGAATATCCGGCAGATGGGGATGGCGCTTCATGACCAGGGTGAGCGCGCCGGGCCAAAAAGTGTCCGATAGAACACGAATCAACGGGGTGACACGGGGAGTAACCACCGACAAACTGCGAGCATCGGGTAACAGCATGGCGATGGCTTTGCTACCGGCGCGTTTTTTTATGTGGTATAGCCGTTCAATGCTTTCGCGATGGAATGGCCAGGCGGCCAGCCCATAAACGGTGTCGGTAGGAAAAGCCACAATGCCGCCATTGTGTAGCACGTCGATGGCGTGTTGTAAGGCTGTGGGATAGGAGATAGGAACAACTTCTGTTTGCACTTCTTACTCCAGAGGCAATCTATAGGCGCGCACCCACACGGCAAAGCCGGGTCCAATAACGGTTTGGGTGTGTGTCCATTTCAATCCAAATTTTCGCAGTTGTTCGGGGTAAGTTTCGGGCGGCCAGGGGGTATGACGTTCCGCGCGTTGTGCCCATTGTAATAGTGAATCGTGCGCCAACCCCTCCAGCCCTTTTTGTGCCGCGAAATCCTCAGCCGCCTGGGCGGTGAAGGACGGGGTTGGGTTGAGTAGAGATAGCATGCCGCCGGGACGCAGCAAGCGGGCTGCTTCCTCCAATGCCTGTTCTGGGTGTGGCAACAGAAAAAGGAGGTTGCTGGCCGTTACCAGATCGAAGGAGCCTGCCGGAAATGGTAATGTACAGGCATCTGCAACGGCGAGATCCGTATGCAACCGAGGGGGGTGGAAACTTTCGAGGTCAATATCCACCCCAAAAGCATGGCAGGACTGTTTCATCAGGAGCCGGGGAAGCAAACCGGGCCCACAGCCAACATCCAGTGTGCGGCTTCCCGGCGGCGCTATCCAAGCAGCAAATTCTTCTAGGGTGCGTCCCCAACCGGTACGGGTTTGCAGGTGGTAAAAGTAATCGGCATCGCGAGATGAAAGGGAGGTCATGGTG
>DYKW01000052.1:0-3590 GCA_020722405.1 Anaerolinea thermophila | reverse complement strand
TGTTGCAATTGACAGCCGTTAAAGTCCAGCCCAAATGATAGCGGGTGCGCATAAGGCGGGCTTCACGTCCCCCGTTGGCGACGACCAGGTCATGAATTAGATTGTAATGCCAGCCGGAGCCGGCACGTGGCATGCCTGCAGCAAGTGTAATCATTGGGTATAATAGGAAGGTACGAGAATGAAAAAAATTAAACCAAGGAGGTAGTGCAATGCGAGGTTTTGTGCGTTTTCTAGGTGGCGTCCTTTTAGGCGCTTCCATTGGTGCCGCGGTGGCAATTTTATTGGCGCCTGCGCCGGGTGCAGAGTTACAGAGTGAAATCCGCAGTCGGGTAGAAAATATCCAAATTGAAGTGCAAAAAGCGGCGCGTGAACGTCGGCAAGAACTGGAAGACCAATTAGCACATTTGCGTGCCGGATAATTCCAAAGCGGTGATTGCTCATAACCCCGCTCAGAACGTTAGAATGCTTTTCTCGGCGCTCTCAGCGGGCAAAAACCCTGCCTGATGTCGTGGAAGCCCTTTGGCCTGCGCAGTTGGTTGTGTGCGCTCGCGGGCTTCCGCGTACTGAGGCAAGCTTACAGTCTGCCGAAGAAGCGGGTTGCGCCAACCAAATATGGGGAATCACCGTTTTCAAAGCGTTGACAGTGCGCCGCTTTGCGGTATAATGTGTGGCGCACTTGGCCCATTAGCTCAATCGGTAGAGCAGCTGACTCTTAATCAGTTGGTTGCAGGTTCGAGTCCTGCATGGGTCACTCCAGGCACCCTGCAACAGGGTGCTTTTTTGTGCCGCTTTCGATTGTATCACAAGGGAGTCGTGATGCTGGTCCCCACCTTGAAAGATGAATTTGGCGAGTTGGTTTTTTAAGAAGGCCTTGACCAATGTCGGAGCAGGCATTAGAATGACAATATGAACGCGGGAGTCGCCAAGTGGTAAGGCATCAGCCTTCCAAGCTGACATTCGCGGGTTCGAATCCCGTCTCCCGCTCTTGAGCCGTCGAGGAAATACTTCCGGCGGTCGCATTTTCTGGGCCCATAGCTCAGTGGTTAGAGCAGGCGGCTCATAACCGCTTGGTCGCAGGTTCGAATCCTGCTGGGCCCACACCAGACAGCCCCGCGTTTGCGGGGCTGTTGTGTTTTCGGTGTGCAATGGCGCCGCGAGTGCGTGACAGGCTGCACTAAAATTTCGATGGGAATAGTTGGGAAAAATCGGCGACATCGTACCCGCAGGGTGAACCCACAGGGTGAACCCGCAGGGTAAATCTGCGTCATTGACAGTTTTGCGTTGCGAAGCGACAGTTCATTATCATGGATGCAGTTACGAATGGTGATAGAATTTAAACTCGGAGGTGTGCTATGAAAAAACTCGCTCTGGTCTTCGTTCTTTTATTGACCGCTTGCGGGACAGTTACGCCATCGGCCTACCCTATAGGAACACCGCAACACACCCTGCCTGGTAACAACACGCCCTACCCTGCGGCGCCAACGTCACCAGTCTTACAGGTGCCTACGCCCTACCCCAAACCATCTGGAGGATTGCCTATGTCGACCACAAACCCTGAAAACGATATCTTTCGTCCGTTGCGGCCAGCGCGTGACTTCTTGGCGCAGCAACTTGACTTGCCTTCCCAGGAGATTCAAGTGGCAACCTATGAACAGGCCGATTTCCCCGATGGCTGTTTGGGGATGCCGCGTCCTGGTGAGATGTGCATCCAAGTAATTACGCCAGGATATGTGGTGACTTTTCACACGCCCAAAGGCGATTTCATCTTCCATATTGCCAAAAGTGGAAATCCCTTCCGTATGTGCGGTGGGGGTCAAAGTATTGAGGATAAATAACATGAAACAGCATTCCGTTACCATACCCATGCATGCGCGCAAACGTATTGCATTGGTGGCACACGATAATAAAAAGAAAGATTTGCTTGATTGGGCACGTTTCAATCGTGAGAATTTGGCAAGACATGAATTGTGGGCCACCGGCACTACCGGCCAAGTGTTGTCTACTGAATTGGACCTGTATATTCAACCCTTACAGAGCGGCCCCCTGGGGGGCGACCAGCAATTGGGCGCCAAAATCTCGGTTGGCGAGATCGATATTCTGATTTTCTTCTGGGATCCTTTGGCCCAATTGCCCCACGATCCAGATGTGCGTGCGCTACTACGTTTAGCGGCGGTTTGGAATATTCCGGTAGCGACCAATCGCGCCTCGGCAGATTTTCTGTTTTCATCCCCTCTGATGGATAGCACCTACCCACGGGAAGTGCCCGATTATGAAAGTTATCGCCAGCGCGATATTCCCTGATTCCCTGGCGGGTTAAATGACAACGGGATTCCCAAGGCAGGGAATCCCGTTGTGTTTAATGGATTCGTTAAAGAATTTGGGTGTGTTGGTATCAGTATGCTTATTCCTCATTGTTCTCTTCGAGATCGATTTCCTCTACCTCGACCTCTTCTTCATCCTCCATTACAGAAAACATATCCAGCCCCATGTTGAGCAACTGGGATAGCCCTCGTAGGACAAAGAAGACGAAGATGCCGCCGGTCAGAGGGGTGAGCAACTGGGATGTGATGATGTTGATGTTGTTGAAGGCTGCATTTGGGCTGCCTGCAGGTGCAAGGACCTGTGATGTATTGGTGGCAATGAAGTAGGCAATGTTGCCAAAAGAAAGCAACCCGATGACGAGTGCAATCCAGGCTACGATGTTTGACCACATGGCCAGACGCATCACGACTTCTTCGTTGTGGAAGAACATTTCGGTTTCTTCAGACATGTTATTCTCCTAAAGGTATGGTGAAAATTAATGAAAGGCTTGTCCTGAATGGACAGTACCTACGAAAATCGCCTGTCTTTTGGGTGAGGCGGCGGTGGAGGATTAAAACTGGCGTTTGGTGAAAACTGGTGGACAGATGAAATCCACAAATGGACACGGATTATTAAATCATTCTCCGGCGAAAACCAATAGCGGTCAAATAAAAAAAGCGCCAGAACCCAATTTTAAAACATAAAAAAACAAACGGGGAGATTATACGCGAAAAATGCCGAATTGGGGGAAAATTGGGGGGCTAATCATGCTTTTCTCTCCCCTAAAATGGGGATGGAAATGTGCCCGTCACACATTTTCTCAGAATATGAACCATCCCATGTCCTGGTCGCCTGGGCTCGTTTTAAATGTTAAAGAAAATAAAAACGATTTTTCGCACAAAAACGTAAAATTTTGCAAAAAGTCCGCGTTCATCGTAGAGTTGAATTCAAGACGAATAGAGTCTAAGGTTTTAAATTTTCCCCATTTGCCCTGGGGAAAATGGGGATAACTTTGGGGATAACTACGGGCTATTCCCAAGATATAGGGCAGGGGTGGGTTATTTTTCCACAAGTAGGGGAATGTTTTTCCTCCCCCTGTGGAAAAAAAAGATTGATACTGCATAGCAGTTTTTAAAGATATGTGATTCTTAAAGAGTTGTAATTTTTTAAACTTTTGCAGAGCGTACGTATTGCGCGTATGTTAGACCCCTGCTAGAATAGGACAAGTTTTTATAGTATCATCTCAAAAAGAAGGGGAAACGTCCCGAAGGTTTCCTCGAAAAGCCTGG
>DYKW01000232.1 GCA_020722405.1 Anaerolinea thermophila | reverse complement strand
CAAAGCGGGCGGCATGGGCGGTGCGTCCATGGCTTACGATTCCGGCAACTCTGCCATGATGAACAACCCGGCGACCCTGGCCCTGCGCAAGGAAGGTAACAATTTCGGCCTTGGCCTGACCGTGCTGATGCCGGACGTCAGTGCCAATAATTTCATGGGCGACCCGAATGCTGACTACTCGTCGGGTGGTGATTCCTATCTGATGCCGTCTGTTTCCTTCATCCGCAAGCAGGGCCAGTTTGCCTACGGCTTTGGCGTGGTAGCCCAGGGTGGCATGGGTACCGAATATGGTTCAGGCGATCTCATGTCACCGTATGAGCAGCGCTCGGAACTCGGCTTCATGCGCGTGATGTTCCCCCTTGCGTACCAGGTGAATGACGCACTGAGCGTTGCCGGCCAGATCGACTATGTGCGCGGCACGCTGGACATCCAGCAGATGGCCGACATGAACGGCGATGGTATGCCGGACGCCTACATCGATGTGTCCGATGACAGCGACTTCGACGGCGAGATGTCTGGCGACGGCTGGGCCTTCAAGCTGGGCGCGCACTATCAGATCAATAAGGCATGGTCCATCGGCGCCACCTACCACAGCAAGACTGACATCGATGACATGACCGGCAGTGGTACCGTCACCGCTCTGCCCCCGAGCCCCGTGCCGTCTTATGACGGTGAATTCCGGGTCAAGGATTTCCAGTGGCCTGAGACCTATGGTGTGGGCGTGGCCTGGAATGTCAGTGACAAGCTCATGCTTGCGGCCGACATCAAGCGCCTGATGTGGTCGGACTCCATGGAGGACTTCACCTTCGGTCCGAAGGGCATGGAAGGCACAGCACCGCAGAACTGGGATGACCAGACCGTCTACATGATCGGTGGCCAGTACATGATCACTCCAACGGTTGCCCTGCGTGCCGGCTTCAACTACGCGGAGAACCCGGTGCCGGACAGCACCCTCAACTACCTGTTCCCGGCGATCGTCGAGCAGCACTACACCCTCGGCGTGGGCTGGAACATCGGTGGTGGCCATACCCTCGCGGCCTCTCTGGCTTATTCGCCCGAGTCTGAGCAGGACTCCACCCTGATGCCGGTAACCATGACTCATGCCCAGACCACCTGGCGCGTCAACTACAACTACAACTTCTGATTCCGAAGTCTGTGGTCCTGATCACTTGATCAACCAGAACAAAGGGCGGCGCAAGTCGCCCTTTTTGTTTGTCCGGAGAAGATCGATGAAATTGATGCCTGCATTGAAAGCCAGTTTTTCCGTGTGTGCTCTGGGTGCGGTGCTGACCGCCAGTGCGCAAGCCGAAGAATTGCTCAAGCCTTTCCTGGCCGCGCCGGACCAGCAGGGAGATATTCGTGCGGTGGGCGACCAGTTCAAGAAGCAGCTCAAGGATTCGGGCTTCAGTGTGGTGGGTGACTACGTGCCCTATGCCAAGACACGCGTGCTTGCGGTGACCAGCGATGCTCTGAAGCGGGCGGCCGGAAAGGCGGACCGGGGAGGCTGCGGCGCCGTGATGCGTGTGTCCCTTGCGGAAGAAGGGGAGAGCGTGCAGGTGTCCTGCACCAATCCGCGCTACCTGGCGGCGGCCTACCATCTGGGAGATA
>DYKW01000231.1 GCA_020722405.1 Anaerolinea thermophila | reverse complement strand
GTCGCTCAAAGGCTGGACTCATTGAAAATCTCTGGTTTTTCGAGGTGCCCAAAAGCTTACAAGTCCGATCCAAAGCCATTTTTTCTGACGGCCTAGCAATGGGCGGTGTGTGCTGCGGGTGTTATTTTTCATGGCTGCCGTAGCCTAAATCTGCGAGGGTTAAGGTGTGTGACCACAGCACCTTGCCTTCTACACTTTTGGTTTGCAGGGTGAGGGTGCGGTTTTTGGTATCGCCTGCGAATTTGAGTACGCCATAATTGCGGGCTTCAACCAAGGTATCGGGTACACGGTTCGGGTTTTTATCGCCTTTGGCGGGGCCTGAGTTGATGGGCGATGAGGTAAATTCAATCAAAGGATAATCATGCTTGCTCACATAACGCGGCCGGGGGTAACGAATTAACTCGGTAATGTGCCGATCGCCCGATAAAAACAGCACGCCGGGGATTTGGTTGGTTTGCAGCCAGCCTAAAAACTCGGCGCGTTCGACGGGGTATTGGTTCCAACCTTCGTACTTATCATCATCGTTAAAAAACTGGCCACCGGCGGCGATGATTTTGAACCGCGCGTTGGAATAGAGCAGTGCATTCTTCAGCCATGCCATCTGCGCCTGGCCGAACATGACCTTGTTCGCATCCCCGGGGTTGGTGCGGTCGGCAGAGCGCCAATAACGATCATCAAGCAAAAAGAAGTCGGCATCATATTGGCTCACCTTGGTAAACACACCGGGGGTTTGCGCCGTGCCATAAGACGGGTTTGCCCAATAGGTTTTAAATAAGCGCAGGGCATCGTCTTTGAATATAAAACTGGTATCGCCATCGTTAGGACCGTAATCGTGATCATCCCAAATAGCAACCTGCGGGCAGGAGCGTAAAAAGGTTTGCAAGGGGGCGAATGCCCGATCTTTTCGATAACGCAGCGCCATGCCTTGGGGGCTGAGTAAATCCGCCTCGCGAAAATACAGGTTGTCGCCCAGCCAGACCATGAGATCGGCCTTTTCTTGACTCATCGGGGTGTAAATTTCATAACCACCACCATAGCCAGTACCGGGGCGATCATAGAGCGGTTCATTGATAAACGCGCACGAACCGGTCAACACCGTAAAATCAGGTGCGGGCTTGCGGAACTGCCAAATTTCTTGGGTGCGCAGGATGATGGGCTTGTCACTCACCGGTTGATTATTCACATACGCGATACAGCGATAATTCACACCCGGGGTGAGATCATCACAGACAATATGCGCACAAAATTCATGGTCTGCCACGGTCTTAACGGGCTCAGTGCGGCGCTTGTTGTCGGGATTATCCAATGCCGCGAATTCAATGAATACCTCCGCCGTGCCCGGTGTTTGCAGCCACACAATGCCCGAGCGCGCGGCGACATACCCCTGCATGGGGCCGGCGTGGAGGGTGCCAGCCGGCGCGGGTTCGGCCCATGCGCTGGGGAAAGGCCAAACGCCCGCCGCAAGCAGGGTGCTGATCGTGGCACTCCCACGTAAAAATGAGCGGCGGTGCAAATTGGGTTCGTAGGGGTGGGTCATGGGGTTCTCCTGTGATCGGCACCTCGAAAAACCGTTACGAGCGGATGGAGCGCAAGGAGCCCCGCAGCGAA
>DYKW01000051.1 GCA_020722405.1 Anaerolinea thermophila | reverse complement strand
AAAGATTTGAGTTTGGAATGGAATGTCATTTCGACGAGCGCCAGCAATGTCATTTTGACGAGTGCCAGCGAGGAGAAATCTTACCCCTGTTGAGAAGTCGCCATGAAAAAATGATTTTCACCACCAGACATAAAAATCTATTTTCAGATCAGACAAGAGGAAAATCTGTGGATTTCCTCTCGAGATGTCTCGTATGCAGGCAAATCGCTGTTGCGATTTGACATTCTTGCTTCCCCAGGCTAAAATGATTTCATAAGAAAGGCTTTTACTTTGATTGTAAGGAGAGATGATGAGCGCTTGGTCAGGGAAATATGTCATCGGTTTGACCGGTAATATCGCCACCGGCAAAAGCGTCGTTCGTAAAATGCTGGAACATCTAGGTGCATACGGTATTGACGCCGATGCACTTGCCCACCGCGCCATTGCAAAAGGCTCTCCAGGCTACGCGAAAGTGGTAGAACTCTTCGGCAAATGGATTCTCGACGAAGAAGGCCAAATCGACCGCAAAAAACTAGGGCGCGTGGTCTTTGCCGATCCAGATGCCTTGAAACAACTGGAGGCCATTGTCCACCCACTGGTGCGTCAGGCTGTGGAACTCCTGGCAAAACGGGCATCTCACAAGGTTATCGTCATTGAGGCTATTAAATTATTAGAAAGCCCACTGCGTGATGCTTGCGATGTGATTTGGGTGACCGAGGCACCCAAAGAAATTCAAATGCGGCGGTTGGTCAGCAAGCGTCAGATGTCATCTCAAGAGGCCTTACAGCGCATTGAAAGCCAGGCTGCTCAGGCGGACAAACTGGCGGCAGCCAATGTTGTCATTTCTAATGAAGGCTCTTTCGAAGACACCTGGAAACAGGTCATTGCCGCCTGGCAGCAAATTGCCTCTGATATTACCGCACCTAAGCAGGAAAAGACCTTGCCGGTATCTCAAGGCGAATTGCGGATAGTACGTGGCACCCCCCGCCAGGCAGAGGAAATTGCTGCCTTTATCAATGCACATACTGATACCTCAAAAAACCTGAGCCGTGTGGATGTCATTGCATCATTTGGTGAAAAGGCTTACATGCTGTTATATTTGGAAGAAGAACTGGTTGGTGTGGTAGGATGGCAGGTCGATAACCTGGTTACCCGCGTGGATGAAGTTTATTTTTCCGACAAAATCCCCCTTCGACAAGCCATTCAAACCATCTTCTCCAAGATCGAATCTGCATCTCAAGAATTACAAAGCGAAGTTGCGCTTGTTTTCCTGCCACCTGATATGGCGCAACCGGAAGCCGCCTGGGCTGCCGGCGGGTATATCCGACGGGACATTCTGGAACTACGCGTGCGTGCCTGGATAGACGCAGTCAAAGAATCAAAACCCTCGGGCACGGTGATGCTTTTCAAACAACTGCGCAAAGATCGTGTTCTGCGTCCCATCTAATCTCAGGTGTTTGCCTGCACTTATTCCTGGCTCTTCTATTTCATGCACAAAACGCTGTGGGTTCTTCTCACAGCGTTCTCTTTCTTGTGATTGCTTACGCCTGTAATGGAAATTCTCAATACCCTGCTGTACAACCTGGGCTTTTTATTTGAACGCCTAAACTGGTTGAGTATCCTTGATCTGGCCTTGGTGACGCTGGTATTTTTCTTTGTACTCAGCGCTTTGCGAAACACGCAAGCCGTGATGGTGTTGCGTGGCATCATCCTGGTGATTGTACTGTTAGGCCTGCTTAGTAGCCAGGAGATTCTGCCGGCCTTTTCGTGGTTAGTACGCACCACCTTGCCCGCACTACTGCTTTCCGTGCCCGTTATCTTTGCACCTGAAATTCGATATGCGCTAGAACGGTTGGGACGTACCGGCCCGTTTTTCAGGTCTTCTAATTTGCGGCCGGCTTACAGCACGTTGGAAGCCGTTGTCTTATCAGCAGGAAGGCTTTCACGCCTCAAGCATGGCGCGTTGATTGTGCTACAACGACAAGACGACCTCAGCCGTTACATCAAAACCGGCGTCATCCTGGACGCCCAAATTACCCCTGAACTCCTGCTGCAAATTTTCTATCCTAACACTCCTCTTCATGATGGCGGCGTCATTCTGCGAGGCAATCGCGTTATGGCCGCATCTTGTGTAATGCCGCTTTCTACCAGCGATGCCCTGAACGCCCCTACCGCTCATCAAATGGGGTTACGCCACCGCGCTGCCCTGGGCACATCAGAAACCAGTGACGCCGTTGTGGTGGTTGTCTCCGAAGAAACCGGCAACATCTCCATCGTCTACAATGGTCGTATCATTGGTCGGTTGGATACCGAGCGATTGCGGAACATCTTGCAAACCTTTTTCCCTGGAGAAACGTCCCCAACCAGTTTTAGAGAATGGGGAAAGCGCTTGTTTTCGGCATTGTTCCATCCTCGCAGCGGAAAGGAGGACGAATGAATACAACTTCACCTCTCCGCTGGCTGGGACGAAATTTGAGCACCCTATTGCTATCCTTTTTGCTGGCTGTTTTAGTATGGATTTCCGCCGTCACAGCGACCAATCCGAACGAACAACACACCTTTTCCAACATTCCACTTAGTGTTATCAGCTTGCCTACCGATATGGTTATCACCAGCCTTCTGCCAGATGACGTCAGCATCACGCTGTATGCTCCGCACCTGACGCTGGAACGTTACATCAACCAGCCTACTTTACTACAAGCCTACCTGGAAATAACCAACCTCGAACCTGGTACCTACGTCTTACCGGTACAAACGCGTTTCCCTTTACAGCCAGCCCGCTTAGTTTCTGTCACCCCAACGGACATCGAAGTGGTGCTTGATCGCCGCATTTCACAAACCAAATCGATTCAACTACTCATACAGGGCGACCCGGCGCGCGGTTATCAGGCAGAGCAAGCCAAAGTGAGCGATGCCCGCACAGTCATCACCGGCCCCTCAGCCCTGGTAGAGCAAGTAACGGAAGTACGCGCCAGATTGGATATCAGTGGTCTGGAGCAATCTATCACACGCAATGTCACATTGGTGCCTCTGGACGTCAATGGCAATCGGGTGAATGGTGTGCAACTTTCTCCGAGTAGTATCGAAGTTTCACAGCCTATTTCCTTGCTAGGCGGCTATCGCAACGTCGTTGTTAAGGTCGTCACCCAGGGGCAGGTGCGTGATGGCTATCGCCTGACCAATATCCTGGTCTCTCCGCCAAATGTCACCGTCTTCTCCGGCGACCCTCAACTAGTCAATGACCTACCCGGCTATATCGAAACCCAACCGCTTACACTTACCGAACGCGATAACGATTTCGAAGTTCGCCTGCCACTCAATCTCCCAGAAGACATCTCTGTAGTCGGCGAATCAAGTGTGCTGGTACGCGTCAGTATTGCCGCTATCGAAAGCAGTTTGGATATTCCCCTGTCCGTCGAAGTGATTGGACTGGCACCAGGACAGCAAGCGAAAGTTTCTCCTGAAACGGTGGATGTCATCATTTCTGGGCCTCTGGCGGTGTTGGATAAACTCATCCCTCAAGAATTACGCATCTTTGTGGATGTTACCGATCTGGAACCTGGGGTGTATCAGTTAACCCCTCAGGTGGATCTCATCCCAACGGATGTTCAGGTACAATCTATGCTACCCAGCACGCTGGAAGTAGAAATCTCTATTGCACCAACCAGCACGCCTACCCTTACCCCAGAAGCAGAGACGATCACACCTACACCAACACCTTGATTTATATTTACGCAGGTAAACTTCTATGAAAAAACCTATGGTTGCCCTGGTTGGGCGCCCCAATGTCGGTAAAAGCACATTGTTCAACCGTCTGGCCGGTAAACGGTTGGCCGTAGTGGACGATGTCCCCGGTACAACGCGCGATCGGCTGCTGGCCGAATCGGAATGGACAGGGCATATCTTCGATGTTATAGATACCGGCGGCATTGATCCAACTCATGCCCCTGCCGATAGCCGACACCAACCCCTTTCGGTTGGCTCGGCGCCATTTGTGGAGCAAATTCGTGAACAGGCGCAAATCGCTGTCCAGGAAGCCGACGCGGTGCTTTTCCTGGTAGATGGACAAAGCGGCGTCACCGCGGCCGATAAAGAAGTGGCCAATTTGTTGCGCCGTTTGCAAACGCAGCACGAGGGGCAACCCTGGCCCCCCATTTTTTTGGTAGTCAATAAATGTGATAGCCGGGAACTCATGCAAACCGCATACGATTTCTACGAATTAGGCCTGGGCACGCCCTACCCCATTTCATCACTGCACGGTATTGGCCTCGGCGATCTATTGGATGCAGTGGTCGCGACCTTCCCGGAATTGGGCGAAAGTTTGGAGGATACCTCGGTTAAAATTGCGCTGGTAGGCAAACCGAATGCCGGAAAATCCACCCTGCTCAACCGTCTCCTCGGGCAGGAGCGCGCTATCGTTAGCGATATCCCCGGCACGACGCGCGACGCCGTGGACACCTATTTGACTTACGAAGATATCTCCATAACCCTGATAGATACCGCCGGCATTCGCCGGCGCGGCAAAATCATCCCTGGCGTAGAAAAATACAGCGTCATGCGCTCGCTCAACGCCATCAAACGTGCCGATGTCGCCCTCTTGCTCATCGATGCCCCTACCGGCATCACGGCACAAGATACGCATATCGCCGGATACATTCAGGATGCCTGGAAAAGCGCACTCATCGTGGTCAACAAGTGGGATGCAATCTCCAAAGACACCTACACGATGCAAACCTACACCAAAAAAATCCGCTACGAACTGCGCTTCATAGACTATGCACCCTTGCTGTTCATCTCTGCCAAAACCGGGCAACGCGTAGACCAGGTGCTCCCCACCGCGTTGCGCGTTCATGAAGCGCGATTGGTACGTCTTCCTACCTCAAGAATCAACACCGTCTTGCAAGACGCCATGCAACGGCACCCGCCGCCATCCAAAGCCGGCCGACAACTAAAAATTTACTATGGTACCCAGGTGCGCACCGATCCGCCGACCATCTTGATTTATGTCAACGATCCCAAACTGGTGCACTTTTCTTATGTGCGCTTCCTGGAAAATCGCTTTCGGGAAACCTATGGGTTCCTGGGAACCCCTATCCGCATTGTATTGCGTCCGCGTCGATAGACGGGTATAATCAACCACCATGCAAGATTTTCGTGTCACCCCCATCCCTGAAGAAACCGACGCACCGCTCAACGAAAGCCTGCAATTTATCCGCGACACTTTGGAAACACTGATTATTTCCATTGTGTTGTTCCTGGCGATTAACACAGTCTCAGCACGTATCCGGGTGGATGGCTACAGCATGATGCCAACCCTGGAAAACGGGGAATTCATCGTTGTCAGCCGTCTGAGTTACCGCCTTGGACAGCCAGAACGCGGTGACATCATCGTGTTTCACTACCCGCGCAATCCCACCGATGAATTCATCAAGCGAGTCATTGGCCTGCCGGGGGATGAAATCGCAATTCGCGATGGTACGGTATACGTCAACGGCTACCCTTTGGAAGAACCATACATCGCTGCACCGCCAAACTACGAAACCCAGATGACCGTCGGCAAAAATCAGATATTCGTCCTGGGAGATAACCGTAATAATTCCTCCGATTCCCATATTTGGGGCACTGTTCCGATGGATTATGTGGTCGGAAGGGCTGTATTTGTGTACTGGCCTGTTCCAAAGATAGGGTTTCTCAATCACGGCAATACCGCACTGGCCGCCCCAACACCATAACTACATCTTGGAGAAAAATACCATGGTGGCATCCTTGTCCGAAACGCTCAACACCATCAAGCAATACCGGCAATCCCTGCCCCCCGAAAATCCCCCCTTCCCTGTGCCATCTGCATCAGAAGCCGCCGCCTGGATTGACCATACCTTGCTCAAACCACAGGCTACCGCTGACGATATACGTAAGTTGTGCGCCGAAGCCCGTCAGGTTGGATTTGCATCCGTATGTGTCAACCCCGTTTGGGTGCCGCTGGTGGCCAGGGAGTTGGCCGGTGCTGCATCCAAAGTGTGCACGGTGATCGGCTTTCCCCTGGGGGCCACCTTCCCTACTGTGAAAGCCTTCGAGACGGAAACCGCCATCCAGGCCGGTGCCACCGAGATTGACATGGTCATCGATGTCGGCGCGCTCAAAAGTGACGACTACCAAGCCGTCTGGCAGGATATTGCGGGCGTCGTGCAAGTCGCCCATGAACATGGCGCGTTGGTCAAAGTCATTATCGAAACCGCACTGTTGACACGTGACGAAAAAATCGCAGCCTGTTTGCTCAGCAAGGGGGCGGGCGCCGATTTCGTCAAAACTTCTACCGGCTTCAGCACCGGTGGTGCAACCGTCGAAGATATTGCGCTGATGCGCCGCGTGGTTGGCCCCGAAATGGGCGTCAAAGCCTCCGGCGGCGTGCGCACCTGGAACGATATGCAAGCCATGATACGTGCCGGTGCTACACGCATCGGTGCCAGCGCCGGAATGAACATCATAGAAGAAGCCCAACATGGATCGTAACATCTCATCTCCTCAGGAATCTCGTTCCTGTCCACGCTGCCAGGGAGGCCTGTTGCGTTTGGAGTACCGTACGCACTTTACCTGGCTAAACGATGACATGATTACCGTGCCGGATTTTCCTACCTGGGTATGCGATACATGCGGGTACAAAGAAGAAGATGAACGTGCTCAGCGGTGGTTGAGCATCCTGCTCAACCCTTCGCTGGGGAAACCCGTCCACAAAGAAAATCACAAACCGCGGCGTCGCCCCCCTGCCTCCCCGCAGAACAACGGTGCGAGGTAGGAAAGACGTACGCGACCGCAAACGGAAGATCGTAGACAGGCCCTGCCCGTTACCAAACGCTCGAACAGCCAACCATCTGACGAATCAAATCACTCTTCAAATTGCTTGACCTCATACAAAGTCAATGGTAAAATTTTCCCCGCTTCAGCCCCCATCGTCTAGAGGCCCAGGACGTGGCCCTTTCAAGGCCAAGACCGGAGTTCGAATCTCCGTGGGGGCACAGGCGCTCTGCAACAATTGCAGGGCGCTTTTTTTTGCGTAGTCGCGTGGTCGGATAGTCAGGAGTCGCATAGTCAGGTAGTCGGCTACCCGTCGAATGCTGATACCAATTGTGTCGTCAAAGGCCGTGCATTTTGGTTCATTCAGATGTAGGGCGGAATTCATTCCGCCCTACGGCGTGCTGCCAGATATGGGGAGGCATCACGTAAAATCCCAAAGAGCCTGCATTTTTTCAACGCCTTATGAGAGGCTCACAGAACACGGTGCTTCGCAACCCAATTGATATGACGTGTTCGCTGAATGCTGTTGCCTGGCGCCTGCCCACTGTGACCTGACAGCCGACAGCCGTCAGGTTTTAGCCTTCAGCCCGCAGGCATGGGCGAAAAACCGTATCTGTTTACCGCAGAGCTCACGGAGAACGCA
Organism: Anaerolinea thermophila; assembly: GCA_020722405.1. Lineage (GTDB taxonomy): Bacteria > Chloroflexota > Anaerolineae > Anaerolineales > DRKV01 > DRKV01. Next base: position 3,308 of record DYKW01000051.1, on the reverse strand, counting down.
GAGAATCTGGAAAGTCATTCACCACCCGGCGAATGCCATCCTTCAGGCCCCTGACATTGAAGTTGATCAGCAAGCCCACCTTGCAACCAGAAAGCTTCAGGTAGGAAAGCAACTGAGCCTGATAAATCGGCATCAGGCGATCAACGGAGATATGGTCAAGATTTTCTCGTTCTGTCATCTCAGCGCTCTCTGCGTTCTCGGCGGTAAACAAATACGGCTCAAGGCTGGGTCAAACGGGCCAATTGGTATTGGGCGGCTTCGGAGTTGGGGTTGAGGCGCACGGCTTCGCGCAAGTCGGCAATGGCACCCTCCACATCGCCGAGCGCTTCTTTCGCCAGGCCGCGCCAGTAGTAACTCTCTTCCAGCACGGGTTCGCTCATGGCGTCCAGGGTGGTATTGGCCAGATTGATGACATCGTAGTAACGGCCGGTGTAAAAATACGCCCGGTAAGGGCCGGTTTGGTACCACAGGGTGCGCCAGGGACGGCTCTCCTCAGGGATTTGTGGATAAAGTGCCCAGGCCTGGTCATAGGCCTGGGCGGCACCAGCGTAATCGTCCAGGGCGGCCAAGCCGGTGCCGCGGTTGAACCAGGCAAAAAACTGCTGGCGGGGCGTCTCGGCACTGAAGATATCGTTGGAGGCGCGTGCCGCTGCGCGGCGGTAGTTTTCGACCTCGTCGGCGTCGGGGCCAAGGAGCGCCATGGCTTCGGTTTCCCGCTCCGGCGGATAAATCAGGAGGTAGGTGTAATTGAAATGCGGCCAGTAGTCAAAGACTTTGGCGTAGGGAATGGTGAACTCATGGTCGGGGCCTTCGTAGGAATCCAACACCCAGAATTGCTGTTTTTGCTCATCGTAGCCAATCAACAGGCCATAATGTCCCATCCAACCATCGAAACCGGGGCCCTCGAAGCCTTTTTCGACCACCACCGGGAACCCGGCAGCCAGCAGGCGTTTGAGCAAGTCCCCATCGCCGCCCATGCGCCACACGGCGCGCAGTTCGGTATGCTGGTTGACGAAGGCGGCCATCTCGTAGGGCATGACGTTCTTATCGCGCGGATTAGGCTTGAGCACCGCAGCGGTGTCGCGTTGGTCGCCCGGCCAGCCCCAAAACGAAAGCGCCATGGACAAGGTGGCCGGGCCGCAGTTGTTCCACTGTTGGTACTCGTGTTTCGCCCCTTGCAAGAGGACGTTGTCGGGCAGCGGGGTTGGGGTGAGGGTGGGGGAAGCACTGGGCATAGGGGAAGCGCCGATGGTTGGGCTTACCCCCGCGGTTGGCGCGGTGGGTGTTGCCATCGCTGTGGGGCTTGGCGTGGGGGTGATTATCGCCTGCAGCGTAGCGGAGACGATGGCGGCCACCTGGGCCTGCTCTTGTGGGGTGAAGAGTACCTGTTCGGGCGGGTGGAGGGCGTATTTGATGCGGGTGCGCAAATTGTCCACCCGCCAGGCCAGACGGCTGTGCACCGGCGGCAAGAAGTAGGTCAACATGCCCAACATCAACACCACCGGCAGGGCGATGACCATGCGTTTGAATGAAAGGAATCTGTTCATACGTCGAAAATCCATTGCTGCGTGTGCCCGCAGAGTGTCTACCCGGTGCTTGGCGAAATTGGCGGATGGCCGACTACTAAACTACCCGACTATCTGACTATCCGACTACACGACTACGCGACTAAAGATGATACAACAAACGCCACACGAAATCGTGCATGTGCTGCAAGGCAGCGGGCTGCAATTTATCGGCGGTATCGCTCATGCGGTGCCATTCGGGGATGGTCAGGCTGTCCGCCGGGCGAGACATCAGACACGCGCCGCGCAGGCCGCGTGACCATATCGCCCCGCCCTCGGTGTAGGCGCCAAGGTACGCCAACGAGAAAGGACGCGCACCGTGCGCTGCCAACATCTCTGCCAGATCGGGGGCGATTTTGCGCGCCTGCACCACCCCCTCAGCCGCAACATAGACAATTTCATCACCAATGCCGCTGACTTCCAGGTCTAGGAACAGGGCATCACGCAATCGGTCTCCGTAGGCGTTCAAGAACGTGACCATGCCGTCGCAGCCGGTCTCCTCACAGCCGGTCGCCACCAGCCACACTTCGGTATCGGGCAGCGGCTCTTGTTGCAGGCGCTCGGCCAGACTGAGCAGCACGCCCAGCGAGGAGGCGTTATCGTTGGCACCGGGGGAGTACGGCCCCAGGTCGGCTGTCACGCCGGTAAACCATGTTGCAAAATGCAACAGGCCCAGCGCGCCGCCCAACCACGAGAAAACGCTTAGGTTGGTCAGCAAGTGCAAGGCGTACAATAGCGGTGCAGCCAGCAAGCCGTAAATCGTCAGCGGGGAAAGCAAGGTATACAGGCGCGTTAGCGTATCATTGGCAAACCAGATCACAGCCCGATGGCTGTCCAAGTGTGCGTTGAGCACCATCCGCCGTTGCACCGCACCGCTGGGCGCGGCCACGGCGATCACGTTGTGGCTGGGGCCTTGGGGCAGCGACGCCCGCAGTGGAAAGTGTTGGAAAGAAAATTTGCGCCACAGCATGTAAAACGCGAAGCCAAACAAAGCGCTGCGCAGCGTCCACAAAGCCCAATCCCCCAGGGCATAGGACAATAACGGTCCGGCGAGGTGTCCCATTACGGCAAAGCCAAAGGCCAGCGCCAGGAAGAACCAGATAGAGCGCAAGCCAATGAAGGTTTGTTGCTCCACCTCGTACCCGGCCTGCTTCAAGCGCTGGTGCACGTACACGGCGGCCTGTGCTTCCAATCGGGTGGCCGAGCCGCGCCCCGGCGTGCTTTCGGTCAAGATGCGGGCGTGTTGCAGTGCCCGCTGCCCCCAGGGGAATGATTTTTCGTACATGTTTTGTTCACCTGATAAATACGAATCGAGTCGCGTAGTCGCTTAGTCACGTAGTCGAGTAGTTGGGGCGAAAGGCTTTCGCCCACGCCCTCCCCTCGCGGCTTTGCGTTAAGGTTTTGACTTACCGCCGAGAACGCAGAGAACGCTGAGATGACAGAACGGAAAAATCTTGACCAGATTGCCGTTGATCGCCTGATGCCGATTTATCAGGCTCAGTTGCTTTCCTACCTGAAGCTTTCTGGTTGCAAGGTGGGCTTGCTGATCAACTTCAATGTCAGGGTACTGAAGGAGGGCATTCGCCGGGTGGTGAAGTACGGGCGACCGGCCGGTCGCCCCTCCAGATTCTCTGCGTTCTCCGCGGTCTCTGCGGTAAACAGATACGTTTTGACATTTTGGGGTTGCTCCAAAAATTTGAGAAGTCGCCATGAAAAAATGATTTTCACCACCAGACATGAAAA
>DYKW01000230.1 GCA_020722405.1 Anaerolinea thermophila | reverse complement strand
ACCTAGATTTTGCAATAGATTAAAGAAAATATTAGACAACCATTTGATAATACTATATAATAAGTCTCCAATCTTTCAAATTGGAGGCACTTTTTAGGTGAAACCGTTTCAGGTTGAATTTTCCGATAATCAGCTCACGGGTAATGCTGGTTTAGTGCATTTGGGGCGTTTTGCCCAGAAACTTGGGTTGCGAAACATCTTAGACCGCCACATTTCCATATCAAGAGGCGGAAACGCCAAGTATGAGGTCGCCGAAGGCATCATCATGTTGATGTTGGGTGCCGTCAGTGGCGTCAAACATCTTAGTCAGACTTTGTACTTGAAGACCGATAAGGTGATACGAAAGTTGTGTGACTGGCATGACTTTCCACATCACTCTACCCTGGGACGCATATTCAAGTTATTCGGGCATCGCCATTGCAATGAGTTGTCCGAGGCCGAAGACGAGGCCCGGCGAAAAGTCTGGTCCAAAAAATGGGTGGGCCGGGTGACGCTGGACCTGGATTCCTCGGTGCGGGGCGTTTATGGTTCCCAGGAGGGTGCCGCCAAGGGTTACAACCCTCACAAAAAAGGGCAAAAGAGCTACCATCCGCTTTTCTGTTTTATCGCCGAAAACCGCGAATGCCTCCACCATTGGTTCCGTTGCGGCGACGCCTATACCGGCAACGGCGCCGACGAGTTTATTAAGGAGTGCTACAGCCGCATACCCAAACGGGTCTGGAAAATCCTCTGGCGCAGCGATAGCGGCTTTTTCTGTGGCCGCAACCTGGATGTTATTGAAGAACATCAAGACGACTATCTGATCAAGGCCAGCTTTAAGGGCCTGACGAGACTCCTGATGGCCCAATCCTGGCGGCCGGTGCGGCGCCAACCCGGCTGGGAGTGCACTGAGTTCACCTATGCCTGCCATGGTTGGAAACGGGCCCGCCGGTTTGTGGCGGTGCGCCGCCTGGTGCAAGAAGACACTGAGGGGCGCTTGTTTCCCCACCCCCAATATGAATTTTTTTGCTATGTGACCAGTCTCGACCTCAATCCCTGGAAAGTCCATAAATGTTATGGGAAACGGGCCACCAGTGAAAATTGGATCGAATGGTGCAAGAACCAGATGGCCGCGGGCAGCATCCTGACCCAGGATTTTTGGGCCAACTCCGCCCTGTTTCAGACCTCTATTCTGGCCTACAATCTGCTGGTCTGGATGGTCTGGCTCACCACCAGGGAGGGCTTGCGCCAGGAACCCAACACTATCCGGGCCTGGCTCATCAAGGCGCCGGGTCGATTAATCACCCGCAGCCGGCGCTGGATTTTAAAGCTGCCCAGGGATTATTTTTTCAAAGAGCCGTGGGAACACCTGGAACGTTCTTTGATGGCCCTCTGCTGGGTCTAAGCTAGCCCCCCAGCCCGAACCAACCGTTCCCAGGACGCCGCAGCGGCTGACGCCGATCACTACAGGTGTGCCCTAACGCCCCCCAAAGGCCCTGGGTACCAGAAAATCAACCTTCAATCCGCCCCATTTGCCTTCGCCCCGAAGAATTTTTCCCCAGGTCAACTAAACAACCATGCCCGAAATCATTGAGTTATGGTCATATGTGCACTTAAAAAGAGGATTGCAAAATTTAGG
>DYKW01000050.1 GCA_020722405.1 Anaerolinea thermophila | reverse complement strand
ATCACGGCCGGGGGATCTGCCACCACCAGTTGCAAACTGGCGTTTTTGATCACCAAGCGTTCTGGGCTATTGTTTTCCTCAACGGTCTCCATCTTCGGCATAGGTGCGTGTGCGAACGCGGGGGCGCCACCGGCTGGTGATTTTTGCGTATAAACGTTCGCCTCTCCTTCTGCGACGGGCATTTCCATTGGCGTCTCGGCTTGTCTGGATGCGCAGGCGCCTAGCAACAGAGCGGCGAATAAGATGAAGATGAACAAGCGTTTCCACATGGCGATTTCTCCTTCTAGTGAACGATACTGCCTATGAATTTGGCGTATCATCTCAAAAAGAAGGGGAAACGTCCCGCGAAGTACCCGCAGGGTGAAGGTTTCTTCAAAAAACCTGATTGTGCTGCTCAAACCTTCGGGACGGTGTCGCTCTTCCCAAGTTATTGAGAAGATACAATTTGGCAGTAAAATGATTGTACCAGTGTTTCCTTGAACGATACGCCTGGATAAATTGTTCCTAGGCCTGGCACCCACCTACAATTTTGTACACTTTTGTTAATGCAACAAAAAGCAAATATGCTATACTTCTAAAAACTCAACGATGGTTCGTAGGTGCTGAAGAGAAGGGTACATCGGGTGCAGTTTTGCTGATATGACGTCATCAATTGCTCGTAAACCCCAAGACACACTCAAACTGCTGTATGAAATCAGCCGTGAGTTCAACAGTGCGTTGGACTTGCGTACTGTGTTGCAGCGCGTCTTGCTCCTGACAATGAAGAACATTGGAGCGAACAGCGGTTCGATGATTGTGGTGGATGAACACGGAGAACCGGTAGAATCGGCGATTATTCACGGCAGCAACATACTCGATCAGACCACACAACAATTGCGTGCCACCACCGAGCGAGGTCTGGCAGGTTGGGTGTTGAAGTATCGTGAGGCTGTGCTGATGACGGATACCAGCAAGGATGAACGCTGGCTGCGCCGTCCCGATGATGATGTCAGCCGTACTGGGCCTAAGTCTGCAATTAGCGCCCCCTTGCTTTCGCGCGACAACCTGGTGGGTGTGATTACCTTAGTGAATGCCAATCCAGGGCAATTCAATGAAGCGCACCTTTCATTAGTCAAAGCCATTGCCGATCAGGCAGGTATCGCGGTCCTCAATGCTCGCCTGTACTCTGAAAGCCAACGTCAAGCGCGCGTTATGGCCGCGTTGGCAGAAACCGCTTCTGTGATCAACGCTTCGCTGGATTTCGATGATGTTCTACAGCGCATTGCTGCTCAGACCAAACAAGCGCTCAACGTACAAGCCGTTTCTCTGGCACTGTGCGACCCTGAAGATGAAGCGCAACTGATCTTTCGGGCTGTAATCGGAGGGGCGGGGGCTCGACTTCAGGAGTACCGGTTACCGCTGGGGCGCGGCATCGCCGGATGGGTGGCCCAACATGGAGAGGCCGTCTTGGTTCCCAATGCTCATGCCGACCCGCGCTTTGACCTAGAAACCGAACGTCGCACCGGTTACCACACCCGTGCTATTGCCTGCGCCCCCATCCAGTTGGAAGAGCGTGTTATAGGCATCTTGGAAGCCATCAACCCAACCAATGCTGGTTTTGGGCGCGATACCTTACTTGTGTTAGATGGCATCTGTAATCTGGCAAGCAATGCTATCAGTCATGCACAATTGTTTTCCCGCTTGCAAGCCGCTCACCAACGCTATCATGATTTGTTCAACGATAGTTTTTCGCCCATCATCATCACTGATTTGCAGGGGAATATTCTGGAAGTCAATCGCCAGACGGTGGTGCTTAGCCATTATCCCATCGAAACGTTGCACCAGATGACGATCTTCCAACTGCATCAGGTCAACTTCACGCATCTGGGAGAGAGCCTGGAAAACTTGAAGGCAGGCCACCGCACCATTGCCTATGAATCGAACATGCGTACTTGTGATGGGGATGAGATTCCTGTCCAGGTATTATGTCGAGTGGTATCCATCGAAGGGCAAGCCTCCATCCAGTGGGTATTGCGCGATATCACTGAACGTAAGAATATCGACAAACTGCGCAATGACCTGATCTCGATGGTCTACCACGACTTGCGTTCGCCGCTTGCCAATATCATCTCCAGTTTGGACGTCCTGCGCAGCATGTTGCCGGAGGATGATGCCATCGAAAGCGTGATGCAAATTGCGATACGCTCTACCGAACGTATCCAGCGCCTGACCAACTCCCTGCTAGACGTCCACCGGCTGGAATCCGGAAATCCGATTGTCACACAGGAAATCGTAGGCTTATTGGGACTGGTAAACGAAGCTTTGGATGCTGTCTATCTGATGGCTGAATCCAGGCACCAAACGCTGGAAGTAGAAATCCCCGAGCAAATACCGGCACTGTATGTAGATAGCGACATGATTCGCCGGGTGTTCATCAACTTGTTGGACAACGCTATCAAATACACCCCCAACAACGGGCGTATCCGCATCGAGGCCCAACAAGATGGCGAATGGGTCCAAGTATCGGTCATAGATACCGGCTTCGGCATTCCCGAATCGGAACAAGAATTGATTTTCCACAAATTTACTCGTCTTCACAACCGGGAAGGTAGCAAGGGGCTGGGGTTAGGATTGACTTTTTGCCGGTTAGCCGTCGAAGGGCATGGCGGCCGCATTTGGGTTAAGAGTAAACCTGAAGTCGGTTCTCGCTTCTCGATTACCCTGCCGGTGGCACCGTCCGACACAATGTTCTCCCCTTCCAGGACATGAAGCCCGGACGACCGCATAGGCGGTCGCATATTTTCAAATCACCCTTGTAGGAGTTTTTCAAACATAACTATGCAAATTCTAGAAGAAGATATTTTTTATGAAAATTGTTACCCTGGCGTGACGGTTGGCGCACTTAGCTTGCCTTATGGCTTGTTACTGATTGATGCGCCGTTGCGCATCGAAGATATTCGAAATTGGCGCTCGGTGTTGCATAGTCGTGGAGGGGGCGTGCGCATGCTCGTTTCGCTGGATGCTCATCTGGATCGCATCCTAGGAGTGCGCATGATGGAAGCATCGACTTTGCTCCATCACAAAACCGCCAGCCGCACAAAAAAATACCCTACGATTTTCAAGGGGCAAGTAGATGAGAGCGGTTCTGAGTGGGAACTGTGCACTCCCTTGGGTAGCCGTCGCTGGGTTCCGCCGGATATTGTCTTCACTTCCGATATTACGCTACACTGGGGAAAGTACACTGTCAAGATAATGCACATGTCTGGCCCTATGAATGGCGCTTGTTGGGTCGTCGTACCGGAAGCCAAAATAACCTTCATTGGTGATGCCGTTGTGATCAATCAGCCGCCCTTCCTGGCACATGCACACATCCCCATCTGGTTGAAAACATTGGAGGTGCTCAATACTCCCGAATATCATGGTTTTACCATTGTCAGTGGACGTGGCGGCCCGGTGGGTGCGGAGAGCATCCAAAGACAATATGAATTTTTGGAATACGTCCACCAACAGATCGAAACCCTGGCTGCTGAAAAAGCCTCCGTCAAAGAAGTGCGTGCTTTGGCACCCGAATTATTAAAACGCATTGATTACCCTCCTAATCGCCGTGGCTTTTACACCTTACGATTAACGTATGGTTTGGAGCATTACTATCGTAAGCACTACCTACCGGAAGAAAAACACAGAAAATAAGGCTGCCCCTAATCATGTACTTTTCCAAACACGTTCCGCTTTTTGTTCTCAGTCGTGGCGACACGGATGAGTCAGTTCACTTTGGCTCCTTAGCCGTCAGTGATGTACAGGGCCATCTGATCTATGCTGTTGGCGACCCAGATTTGGTGACCTTCCTGCGCTCGACAGCCAAGCCTTTTCAGGCCTTGCCCTTTATCGAATCTGGGGGTCACAAACATTTCAATCTAACCGAGCAAGAAATTGCGCTGCTATGTGCTTCCCATTCTGGCACCGATGAGCACGTCACCGTGGCGGCCGCTATCCAACGTAAAATTGGCGTCACCGAGGCCGATTTGTTGTGTGGTGTGCACCCGCCGTACCATCAGGAAACAGCAGAACGTCTCAAAGCCACCGGGCAGCCGCTCACCCCTAACCGGCATAATTGTTCCGGCAAACACAGTGGCATGTTGGCCTTTGCCCGCTGGTTGCAAGCGCCCACGGCCGCGTATGTCGATTTTGAACATCCTGTCCAGCAGGCCATCCTGCGTACCTTTGCCGAAATGTGCTCCTTGCCGGTTGAAAAAGTAGCCTTGGGTATAGATGGCTGTTCGGCACCCAATTTCGCCGTGCCATTGCGCAATGTGGCCTGGGCGTATGCTCGCTTGTGTGATCCTGGCAACTTGCCTGAGGTCCGCGCCACGGCCTGTCGTACGATTACCCATGCTATGACAACCTATCCGGATATGGTGGGCGGCCCCGGGCGTTTCGACACCGCCCTGATGCAGGTGGGGAACGGCTTGATTGTCAGCAAGGCTGGCGCCGAAGGCTACCAGGGAATTGGCCTGCTCCCAGGGGCGCTCGGCACAGATTCCCCGGCGCTGGGTATTGCCATCAAAATTTCCGATGGTGACCTGCGCAAGAGCGTGCGCCCGGCCGTCGTCCTTGAAACTTTGCGGCAACTCGGAGCCTTGTCCGAAGACCAACAGCAGGCGCTGGCAACCTTTGGACCGCGTTTCCCAATCTACAATTGGCGCAAACTGACTGTCGGCGAAGCCCGCCCCGTATTCACCTTGCAATCATGAACACACCTCCCGAGCGTGCTCTGGTCATTCACCAACGACTTCTCGATCATTACGGTTATCCCGAATGGCGTGATCCGCTGCCACCCCTGGACGAATTGATCTGCACCATTCTTTCTCAAAACACCAACGACACCAACCGAGATAAAGCCTTCGACGCCCTCAAAGCCCGTTACCCCTCCTGGGAGGCTGTGCGAGACGCCCCAGAAGACGAAATTATAGCCACCATACGCATTGCCGGCTTGGCTAAGCAAAAAGGCCCCCGTATTCAAAATGCGTTGCGCACCATCGCCAATGAACGCGGCAACCTGAGCCTGAATTTCCTCAAAACCTGGCCGCCGGAAAGAGTACATGCCTGGCTGACAAAATTTCCCGGTGTCGGGCCAAAAACGGCTGCCATTGTCATGTGTTTCTCGCTGGGTATGCCCGCTTTTCCGGTAGATACACACATTTATCGTATCAGCGGACGCCTTGGCCTGCGCCCCGCGAAGATGAGCATAGAAAAAACACACCAACACCTGGCTGCGCTTTTCCCGCCCGAAACTTACTATGCCGCCCATCTGAACCTCATCCGCCTGGGACGTGAAATCTGCACAGCCCGCCGTCCGGCCTGTAACCGCTGCCCCTTACGTGACCTGTGCCCCTCGGCCAATCAATTGAAAGAAAAGGAATCTCCCCATGACTAACCCCCCATCTTTTGCTTCCCTGAACACCTGGAATGCTGAAACTTCAGATGATGATCTCAACGATTTCCTTGCCCATGGGTTGGATATCCTGCTCAAGGAAACCACAGCCAAACGGACCCTGTTAGTGATCCCGTTTCCTGAAGATTCCCCACCCCTAGAAATTGGCCGTGACCCCGCAGGCCGGGCCCCTAGGGTTGCCGATTTCCCCGAAGATGCCCTGCGCTTCCCATTGCCTGGCCTACCGGATGGTTGGTTATTGCTGGAAACCCAGGCACTACTGACAGATGAGCAGCGCACCCTGGTCGAAACTTTCGCCACATTGGCCGCTTTGCATTCCGAAAAGCATCGCTGGCAAACAGCCTATCGACATGCCCGCCAGGAGAAATCACATTTTGTTTCGGTGGTCTCTCACGAACTACGTCTCCCGATGACCTCCATCAAAGGCTACACAGACTTGATGCTCAAAGGCATGACCGGCGAAATCAATGAAATGCAAACCAACTTCCTGGAGGTCATTCGCAATAACGTCGAACGGATGTCGCGCCTGATCTCCAACCTCTCCGACCTCTCAAAGGCAGAAGAAGGACGCCTACTGCTGAAAAAAGACACATTTTGGGTAGGGATGGCCGTGCAAAACGCCCGCGCTGCGGTGAAAGAAATCATCAGCGCTCGAAAACAGACGGTGGTGAGCGATGAAATCCCTGCCGATTTACCCCCCGTTCATGCTGACTCCCAGCGTGTAACCCAAATGGTTGAAATTTACCTGCGCAACGCGTCGCTCTATAGCCCCGAAGGCAGTCAGATTCACCTGCGCGCCTTCCAGGATGGTTCCTGTGTGCGTCTGGAAGTGCATGACCCTGGCATGGGTGTAGCAGAAACCGACCAACCTCATCTCTTCGAGCCATTTTTTCGCTCCGAAGACCAGCGCGTGCGTGACCATGCCGGTTGGGGATTAGGATTGGCCGTGGTACGCGCCCTGGCCGATTTGCAGGGTGGCCAAGTTGGATTTTCCCCCCGGCCGCAGGCAGGCAGCATTTTTTGGTTTACTTTACCGCTAGCCTCTTGATACCTGGGTAATGGAGGCGATAAAAAAGGGCGTTCCTGTTCAGGCATCAAAAATACCGTGGACACAGTCGCACTCATTATTTTTTGCACAATAATGCCTTTAGGCAATCGGTGTGATATACGTCATATTGCTTGGGTGACATTCGACGGTGGCATAATTTGCAAAATCGAATAAGATATAGGCGTGTTTGGGGACACGAGTCTTCCGACACTATTCTCTTCATCGCTGTTTCCTCCTTTGGCAAAGCCCCCGCTGTTCGGCTCAGCGGGGGCTTGTCTTTAAGCATAGTAGGGGCGTAGTACTGCTAGGCTTATTGTTCCGTCGCGGTAGGAAGCACCACCGTGAAGGTTGTCCCTTCGCCAGGGTAAGATTCGACCCAAACGCGTCCATCGTGGGCCTCGACAATAGATTTGACAATGGCCAGCCCCAGACCGGTCCCCGCCACATCATCTGGGACATTGCTGGCGCGATAGAATTTGTCGAAGATGTAGGGCTGGTCGCTCAATGGAATCCCTGGTCCGTTATCAGAAACTTGCAAGATGACTTGTTGCTCCTGCTGATAAACATGTACCTCGATACGCGCACCAAAGGGGGCGTACTTGATAGCATTGCTAACCAGATTTCTCGCAACCTGCTGAATACGGCTGGAGTTTGCCAATAAAGCAGGCAAATTTGTCTCGATGGAAACCAGCAGATGTTGTCTCTTCTTCTCTGCGAGGGAGCACAACTCATCGATGGCAACTTGCACAACTGAGCCAATATCGATAAATTCGCGATGAATATCGAAACCGGCCTCGATTTTGCCTAAGTCCAGCAATTCATTGACGAGTGATGTGATGTTTTGTACGCTTTGTTGGACGCGATGCACGAACTCCGCCTGACGTTCGTTGAGCGGTCCAACACGGGAGAGTAATTCGGTATACCCCATGACAGCGGTGAGTGGGGAGCGTAGGTCATGGGATACGGTGCTGACGAATTCGCTCTTGATGCGGTCAAGTTCTTTGAGGGAGGAAATATCATGCATGGTTAGTGCCAGACCAATGTCGGGTATGCGGGCTCCCTGAACACTGAAAAAGCGTCCATCTTTGGCGTGGATTTCTTCACGTTCTGGTAGGTGCTGTGCCGATTCTTGGATCAGAGAGATGAATTCGGCGTGCTCCACCACTTCGCTGATGGGGTTTCCGATGGCCTTTTGTGGCCCCCCTGTGATTTCCAAGGCCTCAGCCGCTGCTGGATTGATGAAGAATATTTTTTGGGATTCATCCAGTACCACGACACCATCGGCGACGTTCAAGAGAATGGCATTCAACCGATCGCGTTCGCTTTGCAGGTGGGCAAACAAGCGCGCGTTTTCAATGGCGATGGCGGCAAAATCGGCTAGCGCCGAAACCAGCAATACATGTTCGCGGGTAAAATCCTTATCAGGGTCGCGGTGGTCTACACCTAACACGCCAATGGTCTCGCCTTTGCGGCGCAGCGGTACGTAAATAAGAGCGTGTACCAGATAGGCAGTTTTGATCTTTTGGGGGCCACGGCGAGAAATCAATAACGGCTCCCCACTTTGAAGGACTTTCCCAGCCAGGCTATCCTCCACCTTCAGACGATACGTGCGCGAAAAATGGTCCTCCACGTTGCGCTCGGCGCGTACGTACAATTCGTCGGTTTCCCGGTCTAACAGCAGTAGGCTGCCTTCTTGGGCATCGGTTAGCGTAACGGCGGCATCTACGGTACTGTTGAGCACGTCATCCAGATCCAGATTTCCAGTGACCATTTGCCCCACTTCGGCCAGCCGCTCGAAAATTTCCACGCGATCTTGCAGGTTTTGTGTACTACGCCGCAGAGGAATGATGACCTGCTCCAGAAAATTTTGGCGCTCGCGGAGCACATCACTCAAGGCAGTCAGTAGGGTGGAAGTACGTAACGGCGGCTGTAAGATATCTGCCACACCGGCCCGCATGGCCACGCGCCAAAATTCAGATGTTGTTTGATTGCTTACAATAATCACACGCACCAATGGATGTTGTTGACGCCAGTCTTGCAGTCTTTGCATCGGGTCTTTGCCCAAAAATTTAGGGTCCAATAACACAACCGCGCTTTCTCCCCACTTCGATGCTAAGTCAGACAGGTTTTTCGCGATGTGGTAACGGTATCCGGCAGGGGATAGCGCACCCTGTGCCATTAACTGTGCTACATGAGGGTCTGACAATGCCAGAAGGATGGTTTCCTCGGTCATGAAAGTTTCCTAATTCGTGTTATGGTCGTGCTGTATGGTATGCATAGCCTGTGAATATCTTGCCGACGTTCCAATTTTCATTGGGGCGCGAATAATAACCTGAATTCAATCTCTTGGCGTGTTTCTGTTTTAACTTGTAATTCGGCCCCATAGAAAGCGCTGATTTCTTTTGCCAGCAATAATTCGATGCTGATGCCGGAGAAACGGGAGTGCCGTTGTACTACCCCTTGAGTTTCAAGGCGAGTCAGGCGAGCAGCCTGTTCGGTAGTGAGCATTTCGGTTTTGCTGCGTATGCTCAAAACAAGGTGTTTGTCCGATGTTTCATTGGTTTCAATGAGCAATTGCGATCCAGGCGGAGCCAGATGGAAAACATTCACAATAATGGCTTCGATGACACGTTCAAGGTGAGCGGGGGTAAAGTGCAATGTGTCACTTCGTCCGTGGAATATGGTTTTGAAACTGAGTCCCAGGGATTGAGCTATTTTTTGTTGTTGTTCCAACACGCGCGTCACAACTGCCTGAAGATTTATAGCCTCGTTTTCAGCAGTAGGGTCTCGATCACTAATAGAGGAAAGGTGTTCGGCAACCTGAGCGGTCATAGCAATTTTTTCTTGGATGATGGTCAGGGCTTGGGTTTGTTCATTGTTGAGTGCGCCGAGTTGTTCTTCCAGCACCATCTCGGTGTAGCCCAGCGCACTGGTGAGCGGTTCTCGGAGTGCCATGCTGGTATTTTTCAGCAAGGCGGCCTTAGTTTGCTCGCTGAGTTTGATGACCCTCGTCATGCGTTGCAGGCGATGGGCGCGTTCATCTAACACACGCATCATACGAGCATTGATGATAGAAATAGCAGCATAGTCTGCCACTGCGGAAAGCATGGCTTGATCATGCTCAGAGAAAGGCAATGCTTCCTTTCGCAACATAACCAATACGCCTGCAATGTCATCTTTTCCGGCAATCAGGGGAACGGCCAATAGAGATTTGCCGATATCCCTGATTTCTTGCAATTGGGATATGGCTTTTCCCCTCAGCGTCAAGGGTTTACCGTACCGAGCAACTTGTAAACTAATGCCATCATCCCAGGGACGATGCAGCCAGGTATGCAGGGGTTGTGGTAAACCGCGATGGGCTGCAAGCACCATCACAGAACGATTTGCATGGCGTAACATGAGCCAGCCGATTTGTGCCTGGCTAACGTAAACGCCCCCGTCTATAATTTTTTGGAACAACACGTGGGTATCCGTAGTCGAGACGACAGCCTTACCGAGTGCAGCAATGGTTTGTTGGTCGCGAATGCGGCGCTCAAGCGTTTGATTGGCCTGCTGCACCTGGCGTAATAAGGCATCGCGTTCTTGAGTTGCATTGTACTGCGTCAGTACACGGTTGACGGCCGCCACCAGTTGAGCGTCTCTTACCGGTAGCGTCAGATAATCCGCTGCCCCTAACCGAAAGGCATCCACAATGTCTTCTGGCTCACCTTGCTGGGCCAAAACGATCACGGGGGCCGTAATGCCACGCGAACGCAAAGCCACTAACAGGTCTTTTCCGGTTAGCCCCGGCAAATGCAAATCAACCAAGACTAGTGCCGGTTGTGGTTGTTGACTGGACAAGACCTCCCCACCGCTTTCCATGACGTAAACGGTATGTCCCATTTCCTCTAACGTAAATGCCAAAATGGAGGCTATTTCTGATTGGTGCTCCACGATCCAAATGGTTTCATGATTCATAAGCACATCTTCCTGACGATACGAAACGAATGAACGCGTATCTGGCGCGTCATTGACAAGCCGGTGTGGCAAGGTTATCCTTATTGTACCCCAGGTTGTCAATGTCTCTATGTCGTTGCACTTGAAGTTGCATGGCAGAAATGTTTTTTTGCCGACCTTGCAGTTGAGTAATCAAGCTGGACTCTGACGTTTTCTTAACTCGACCAGAAATTTACGCGTTTTTTCACCGAAGAGGTATCATTTCAAAAATTCGGGGGTGTGAGGTGCTATTTTAACGCTAAGACGCAAGGCCGCAAAGAAAAAACCGTTTCAAGTCGCTTAGTCACGTAGTCAGGTTGTAGGTTCTGGTAGACACATAGCCGATGGAAAA
>DYKW01000229.1 GCA_020722405.1 Anaerolinea thermophila | reverse complement strand
AAAATATCCTTGAACGCCCGCAGCAGCGCTTCGGCGGTCGGGCGCTCGGTAGCCCGCGTCGGGTTGCCGGCGTATAAGCCGCGCAGTTTTTCGCCCATCTTTGCCAGTTGGCGGCGAACGACATGTTCAATCAGCGTCAAGACCCGCAGCCCAATCGAAAGCAAGCGCGTCAAGCCAGTGGCGCGCCGGTCGTCTTCCAAGTACATGGGTGTCAGGGAGAGGGGTTTGCCTTTCAATCGCCCGAAATTATGTTCAACCAGATATTCTTCCCGGTAAGCCAGGACAGCCTGTTCCAGAGATAACATGTCCGGCGGAGCATTGGTGCCATAGACGCGCCACCCCAGGCTGCGAATGGCTTGCTGCAAGGCCTCCTCGTTTCGCCGCACGGAGACCCAGGACTGCCGTTCAAAGCGGGTTTCGGCCGGGTGGTCACCATACTTGCGAACCTGCCGTTCTTGAACTTGTTCGCTTACCTGCACTGCCAACAGACCTTCAACTTGGTACTGCTTGAGGATCGCTTCAATCGCCTGACGCAAGGCTGGCTCGTCCGTGATGCGCCTCTTGCCTTGCTTGCGTTCATTCAAGTCGTTCAACTTCCGTTCAGCCTTCTCCAGGCAAAGGCGCAGTGCAGCTTCGGCGGCTTTGGCATGGGCCAACGAACGCACAATCAACCGCCGCTCAATCCACTTTACTTCCTGACCGTTGATGACAGCCGTCCGTGTCTCTTGGAATTCATATCCCTCGGCGATTTTTCCCACTTTACCCTCGGCATCCTGCCGTTCGATGCTCATGATGGCCTGTTCGCCACTCCAGACAGGCTTCAAATAGGTCTCCAAAGCCTCTTGCGGCACTTGAGTCAACGAAAACGGCCCCAAATAATAGTCGTTGCCTGCTTGAAGATGGGCGCGCGTTCCCAGAGACATCATTTTGCTGTCGCCTACATACAGCAATCCGCGGCTTTCAAGGCCTGCCCGTACTTGTTCAATAGACGGAATATACAAGGGATCGTCGGCTTTGTCGCCCGCAACCACCTGCGTGGCAACCGGCATCCCCAGCGGGTCAAGGGTCGCCAGCACGACTTTCAGCTGCGGCAGATCCGGACGATGATCTTTGCTGTGGCCCAGTTGGAACAAGCCTTCTTCACTCACCTGCCAGTATCCGCTCGCCGTCGTGCTGTCAATCCGAATGCACGCTGGCCTCAAATCATAGACCCGCAGCGTGCGCCGGTTCAGACTCGCTTCAAAGGCAGCCCAGCCTTCATCGTCACTCAACAAATCCAGCACGCTTGCCAGACGATCGTCGCTGAAGTCCAACGCCCGCACCGGGACACCCAGATTGCCGCTCAACGTCTCGGTCCGCTTGGCTGCCCAATCTTGCACCTGATTCAGCCGGTGATCGGCCTCGGACAAAATATGCGCCAGCCAGCCCATCAACACTTGTCCTGGGCTGATCCCTTGCCAGTTGCCATGCGGAGTGAAGTGTTCGTCGGTCAAATCAGCCAATCCCATGCGCTTCATCCATATTATCAGGAGCGGGATATCGTCTACTCGTTCTGTCGTTACGGTAAGTTCTTCGGCCATGCCGATAGGTTACCGTATTTTTCGAATCCAGTCAAAATATGAGCGAACCGA
>DYKW01000049.1 GCA_020722405.1 Anaerolinea thermophila | reverse complement strand
TCGACGAGCGCCAGCAATGTCATTTCGACGAGCGCCAGCGAGGAGAAATCTTAACCCCTGTTGAGAAGTCGCCATGAAAAAATGATTTTCACCACCAGACATGAAAATCTATTTTCAGATCAGATACGTAAAATGCCCGCAAGGACGCCGATTGTGGGTATAATAATTTTCGTGTTTTTAGATGTATAACAACGTACCGCCTACCGTTGGTTGGCGATACGATAAGAACGTTACGGAATCTTCGTGATCGCGATAGATTCTATAACTTGTCTATAGATTTCAACTAGACGTATGGAGGACTCATGACAGTCAAAATTAAATTCGGTACCGATGGGTGGCGTGGTCACATGGCCGAGAATTATACTTTCGATAGTGTGCGCCGCTGTGCGCAAGGCTTCGCGCAATACCTGCTCGACCAGGGAAAATCCGGCGACTGGGTTGTTGTCGGGCACGATAAGCGCTTTCAATCGGAGTACTTTGCCGCCGCAGTGGCGGAAGTGTTGGTCGGCAATGGCTTGCGCGTGTATTTGACCGATGGCCCAACCCCCACGCCGGTGATTTCCTATGCCGTGGTAGATAAACAAGCCGCCGGGGCGGTCAACATCACCGCCTCACACAACCCACCGGTCGACAACGGCTTCAAGGTGCGCGATGAACACGGCGGCGCGATTGCTCCCGATGGTTTGAAGGAAATCGAAGCCTGCATTCCTGATGACGTGGCTGCGGTACGCCGCAAACTATTGGCGGAAGCCGAAAAAGAGGGTACGGTAGTGCGCTTCGATGCTTCCGTAAACTACATTGAGCATATTAAAACCCTGGTGGACTTGGAACCCATCAAGGCTGCTGGCCTCAAGGTGTTGGTAGACCCGATGTGGGGCAACGGCGCCGGATGGTTCCCGCGCCTTTTGGCGGGCGGTAAAACGGAAGTGATGGAGATTCACAATCAGCGCAACCCCGTCTTCCCCGAAATGTCTCGCCCGGAACCCATTCGCCCCAACGTGGACGCCGGTCTGCGGGCTACCGTTGAGCAAGGTGCCGATGTGTTGTTGATCAACGATGGAGATGCCGACCGGGTAGGTTTCGGTGATGAGAACGGTGAGTTCATCGATCAGTTGCGTGCCTATGGCTTGTTGGCCTACTACTTGCTAGAAGTGCGCGGCCAACGCGGCCCGATTGTCAAGACGCTCTCCACAACCACCATGCTCAACAAACTGGGCAAAATCTACGATGTGCCCGTTTACGAGACCGGCGTGGGCTTCAAATACGTTGCCCCCAAGATGCTGGAAGTGGACGCCTTGATTGGCGGCGAAGAGAGCGGCGGCTATGCTTTCCGTGGCAATGTTCCTGAGCGCGATGGCATTCTAGCCGGGCTGTACATGCTGGATTTCATGGTGCGTATCGGCAAGAAGCCCACTCAGTTGCTTGCCGAATTGTTCGAGAAGGTGGGTGGTGAGCACTATTACAAGCGCATCGATACCCCCTTCCAGGGTGATAGACAGACCAAGATCGATCGCATCCTGGCGGCGAATCCCCAGGCCATCGCCGGCTTGAAGGTGACCGACTTTGTGACTATTGACGGTTACCAGTTCCGCCTGGAAGATGGCGGTTGGCTGCTGATTCGCTTCAGCGGTACGGAGCCGATTATTCGCGTGTATTGCGAAACGATGTACGCCGACAAGGTGGATGCTATTATTCAAGATGGCTTGAAAATTGCCGGCATTGCCTGACACTTTTTCCTATCAAAAAAAGTGTTTTTTCCCGTGAATGAATCACCTTTCTTGACCGATACGCACTGCCACCTGTTCTTTGATCGCTTTGCGGAGGACCTCCCCGATACTTTGCAGCGTGCGCGTCAGGCCGGGGTACGGCGGATGTTGGTGGCCGGGATTGATGTAGAGAGCAGCCGGCAGGCGTTGAATCTAGCCCAAAAGGAAGGCGATATCTACGCCGCGGTGGGTGTGCACCCTAACGATGCTGCCTCATGGCATGAGCACACCCTCCCGGCCCTGCGGGAGATGGCTGCCTCTGAACGTGTCGTAGCCATTGGCGAGATTGGTCTGGACTACTATTGGGATGCCGCGCCGCCGGCTGTCCAGCAACGTGTTTTGCGAGCGCAATTGGCGTTAGCCGCTGAGGTGGGGAAACCGGTAGTGTTGCACTCACGGGATAAGGACAACGCGCCCGACGGGCCTTGTCTGCAAGATGAGTTACGTTTGATTACCTCCTGGGTGAGCGAGTTGAAAAAACAAAATCACCCTTTGGCACAGCATCCAGGTGTGATACACTCTTTTAGTGGTTCGCTGGCACTTGCTAAACAGGCCATCGAAGCCGGTTTTTACATTGGCATTACCGGGCCGGTAACTTTCAAAAAGGCACGCGCTTTACAAGCGTTGGTCTGTGCGTTGCCTTTAGAGCGTTTGCTCATCGAAACCGATTCGCCTTTTCTGGCGCCGCATCCACATCGTGGCCGGCGTAATGAACCGGCTTATGTCACATTTGTAGCACAAGAAATTGCAGCCTTACGTGGTGAGACGGTAGCGCATGTCGCTCAAGTTACAACAGAAAATGCAGTTCGTTTGTTTGGATGGGCTTAAATTCGTGGTAGCAGCATCGTAGCCTGATTTCCCCGATTTTAATGAGGTATGTGAGTTTGACAGACACACAGAAAATAATGGAGCATATTGGTTTGACAGAGGGCGTATTTTTTGATTTGCTTCAAGAACGTCTCCGCCGGGTAGAAGACCGCATGTTGTCACAAGCGAATTCGCATCACCTGGATTTGCAGGCAGCATTGAAGCATTTGGTTTCTTCGGGTGGTAAGCGCGTTCGTCCGGCAGTGACATTGCTGATCGGTGAAATGCTAGATGGGGATGACGACCGGCTGATTACGCTGGCGGCGGCGATTGAAATGTTGCACACTGCAACGCTGGTGCATGACGACTTGATCGATGGGGCATTGTTGCGGCGTGGTATCCCTACGATCAATGCCCAATGGTCGCCTGGCGCGACGGTGTTAACCGGAGATTTTATGTTCGCTGCGGCGGCCAAATTGGCTGCTGAGACCGATTCGGTGGCCGTGATGCGCCTGTTTGCAGATACCTTAGCGGTGATTGTAAACGGTGAGATCACCCAGATGTTCGCCAGTCATGGTGTCGTCAGCCGAGAGAATTACTACCGGCGCATTTATGCCAAAACGGCCTCGATGTTTGTGTTGGCAACCGGTGCGGCGGCCTACCTCAGTCCGGTGGAAGAGGCAACTACCGAAGCCGTGCGCACGTATGGCTACCAGATTGGGCTGGCTTTTCAGGTGGTAGACGATATCTTGGATTTCGTGGGAGATCAATCGGCAATTGGGAAGCCCGTAGGTGGCGATTTGCACCAGGGGCTGGTAACTTTGCCGGCCATTTATTATGCTGAAGCCCATCCAGATGATGCGGATATGCAGCGCGTTTTACAGGGCGACTTCGATGGCGCACACATTGACCGTTTGGTACAGGCGATTCGTAAGAGCGATGCTATTGCGCAGGCTACGCAGGAAGCCCGTTCATTTGTTGACCGTGGGGTACAGGCGTTAGATGGTTTGCAGGATAACCGGGCACGCCAGGCGCTTATTCAGTTAGCCCACTATATCGTTGAGCGCAATTTGTAACTGGAGTCTGGCAAAACCTGCGGATAGTGAAATAGTCCACAGATGGCACAGATTTTTTAATCGCTCTTCGGCAAAAACTATGTAAATTTGCACTCGAATGAAAAATGTCGGAATCTAGGGGTAGGCGAAGGCATTGCCTTCGCCTACCGCTTTACTCAGGCAATGCGGCGGGCTTCCATGTAGAACCGTTTCTCGTGGGCATGCCCCATGGAGAAGGTTTTGCGCGGCAGGGCGCCATCCAGGATGACGGTTTTGAACAGGTCGCTCTTGTCCATGCCGGGCAGGAAGAAGCCAATGTGACCGGGTTGTTTTCCAAGCCGAACGACCGTGTCATCGCCATGGACGTAATCTATTTTAACTGCTCCACCGTTTTTAACGAAATCGTCCAGAAAGGCTTGCAGTGTGCCCACAGGCAGGTTGGAACTTGGCTCGGTAATCTCCAGGGTGCCGAAACCCTCGGGCGTGATGACGCCGATAACGTGCTGCCCGGATGCCCCTTGGGTGACGCGGATGCGCATTTCGGCTTCGTTGGCGGCCGGGCGGTAGGCGTAGCGGTTACCGTAAAAGGCCCGCATGTCGGCGAAGATGTTCCGTTGCAAGTCGAAAAGCACACGATGGATGGGTTCGAAAGCCAACCCGCTATCGTGGACGTTCTCGATTTCTACCAGGGCGTAGCGTGCCGGGTGGTTCATACCTACTTGGGGTTTGATTTTTTCCCAAATGGCTTTGGCCGTTGCGAGGGAGTGGTTCCCATCGCCCATGGCAAACAACAGGACGGGGGTATCTTCGGGGAGACCGTATTTGGCGGTGAAAACTTCGGGGCGGGCTAACTCTTCGAGAGCAGCAACCACCTGAAATTCCAGGTTGGTATCCTCAACAACGTATCCACTCAGGTGGCCGCTGTTCATCATCAGATCGAAATCGTAGCGCGGGGTTAGATGTTCTTTTTGGGCTGTCAGGGGTTCGATAACGGTGCCTTTGGGGTCGTCAATCAGCACCAGAATATGAGGCAGTTCTAGCAATGCGCCCAGGCGAATTTTCATGCGGGGTGGCAGGCGTTCAACGATGGTGCCCTCGGTTGCCCGAATGAGACTGGTGGCGCCTTTGTTGTAATCATAGTTTTCCAGGTCGAGCGCCAGGATAAGCCCTTTGCGCGTTTTGCCTTCTACCGTGCGTTCCACGTACAGCAGGTGGGGAAGGGTCTCGAACAGTCCCTGGGCGATGTAATCGCGCATGGTTTGTTGGATTTTCTCGATGCGCTGGGATGAGTCCCCATCTTCCAGGTAGACTTCGGGGAAGACCAGATTAAGAGTGGATGGGGCATTCCTTACGATTTCGGAAACTTGTTGCCAGTATTCTGGCTCGGATGTGAATTGATCACAGGCAATGGTTGCCCATTTTTGCAGATCAATGCTTGCTTTGGGCAGCAATACATCGGCAATTTGAACACCAATGGTATCGAAATTTTTCATAGGGGCTCCTTAGGGTGAATAAGGGTTTAAGTGGATAGGAGTCTACGGAACGTCCGGGGAACGGGTTCCAGCGTTGAGGCTACCACTTGTGCGCTGGGGTTGTCAATAGATTTTTTATTGCGCTCTATGGTTTTCCCCGTTTTTTTGAGATGTTACAAGCGAAGGCCAAAAATCTTAACGCAAAGTCGCCAAGGCGCAAAGGTTTTTCTGGATATACTCCGGTTTTGGCGCGAAAACGAGAAACACGGCTAGACTTCGTGCCTTGGTGTCTTAGTGGCGAGACTTCTGTTGGGCCCTATGTTCTCCCCTGTTGCTTTGAGGGGACACCGGATGACGATAAAAAAGCCCGGTACATGCCGGGCTTTTGCAGGTTTGGGGCGAGAACTCAGGCTTCAATTAGGTAGGCGATGCCGAGCAGGCCGGGGCCAACGTGGGTACCGATGACCGGGCTGACAGGGCTAACCATATCTTCGACGATGTTGAATTTCTGGCGAGCATTTGCCAGCAATTCGTTGGCCTGATCGAGGGCGTTGGCATGGATGATGGCAAGATGGATGGGCGCACCCTGCGCACGTTCGCTCACGATTTCAATCAGCCGCTGTTGGGCTCGCTTGAAAGTGCGTACTTTTTCCAGAGGTTCAACACGCCCTCCTCTGATTTCGAGAATTGGCTTGATGTTGAAGGCTGTACCTAGTAATCGGGATGCGCCGCCAATGCGCCCTCCGCGGTGCAAAAATTCCAGCGTGCTGGGTGCGAAAACAGCGCCGCTGCGTGGACGGGCATTTTCGACAATCTGGCGCGCATCTTGCAAACTGGCGCCTTTTTCGATGGCGCGCGCGGCCTCAAGAATTTGGAAGCCCATGGCCATGGCGGTGCTGCGCGAGTCTACAATTTCAATGGGGGCATTCTCCGGTAGGGTGGCGCGCGCTTGCCTTGCGGATGATAGCGTGCCGGAGAGTTTTTCGCTGATCAGCACTGTCAGTACCTCATAACCATCATCTAGCGCCTTTTGGAAGGCTTCTTGAAACGCACCGGGGCTGACTTGTGATGAGGTGGGCATTAGGGAGGCGGTGGCAAGCCGTTGGTAAAATTCCTTGGGTTGAATATCTACACCGTCATGGAAGGTCTCATCGCCCCAAATGAGAATTTGGGGCAGCATGGTGATGTTATATTGTCGGCATAGCGTTTCTGGAATATAGGCTGTGCTATCGGTGATAATGGCAATTTTTGACATGGGTTTGCTCCTGGTAGGCAAAGGAATCGTATGCGTTTGCAAAATAAAGCGTTAATGTAACCCCGTAATTGATGGAAAGTTGCGGTTGAATAAGAAAACGCCAGAGTCCAGTAAGGCAAATAAAAAATGTCGGGGAGCAGTTCGCTGAAGTACCAGAAGACTCCAGCCCCGACATTTGGCGCGGTTGACATTCTCACCGGCTTGCGATAGCATAGAGCATATTTTCTCAAGCAGGAGGTACTGTGGAACATACAGTTAAAGACAATAAACGCATGACCTTTACCGATTTTATGCGGGTGCGTTTCAAAGGCATACTTGATCCATTTGGCGCCTTTTTCAATCGTCTGGGCATTACGCCGAATACTATGACCATCCTTGGGCTGCTGGGGAACGCCATTGGGACGGTGTTTCTGGCACGCGGCCAAATGTTGACTGGCGGTTTGATTATCCTGGCGATGGGGCCGATTGATGCGTTGGATGGTACCATGGCGCGCCTGCGCGGTGAGCCTTCTGATTTCGGCGCTTTTGTGGACTCGGTCACCGACCGCTACTCGGAACTGGTCGTTTTAGGGGGGCTGCTGATTTACTACGCTGTGCAGCGAAACTTCACCGGGCTGGTGCTCACCTACCTGGCCGCGGCCGGTTCTGTATTGGTTTCGTACACGCGAGCGCGCGCACAATCGCTGGGTAAGGAAACGAAAGTGGGGATTCTGACCCGCCTGGAACGTTACCTTGTGCTATCCCCTTCGTTGATCTTCAATATTCCGCTGGTAGGTTTGGGCATTCTGGCCGTTTTTTCCAATGTGACCGCCTTGCAGCGCATCATAGACGTTCGCCGTCAGTTCCGCAGCGAACAATAACCTTATTCTTTAGTACCCACTTATAACGCTTATGACCTTTCAACTTGGCCCTCTCACGATTCACCTGTATGGCATCATCTTGATGAGCGGTACGCTGGCAGCCGCTTTTTTTGCAGCCTACGAAGCAAAGCGCCGTCACTTAGACCCGGAATTCGTCTGGGACGTGCTTACTTGGGTGTTGATTGGCGGTATCTTGGGGGCGCGTCTGTGGCACGTCCTGACGCCTCCCGCCTCTATGGTGGCAGCCGGCATCACCACCAAGTACTATCTTACGCATCCGTTCGACGCACTGGCCATCTGGCGCGGTGGGTTAGGCATCCCCGGCGCAGTAATGGGCGGTGCGTTGGCGATGTACTTGTACACGCGCAGCAAAGGCGCATCCTTTGCCCTGTGGGCAGATGTGGCCGCCCCGGCGCTGGCGCTGGGTCAGGCCATTGGACGCTGGGGAAACTTCGTCAACCAGGAATTGTACGGCGCACCAACCAATTTGCCGTGGGCAATCACCATCGATCCGCAGTACCGTCTGCCGGGCTACGAAAACATTGCCCGCTATCATCCGCTCTTTCTGTACGAATCGCTTTTCAGTTTGGCAAATATGTTCTTCTTGCTCTGGTTGGGGCATCGCTTTGCCGACCGCTTGAAACGCGGCGATCTGATTTTGACGTATTTGATTTCCTATCCGATGGCGCGCTTTTTCTTGGAATTTTTGCGCTTGGATCCCTCGCCGGTGGGCACTTTGAACATCAACCAAACGCTAATGGCTATCGTTGCACTGAGTGCGGCTGTTACCCTGTGGTGGCGCCATCGTTAAACGCCTGCCGTTTTGCCTCGGTAGAGAGGGACTCTTAACTCGAAACTGTAAAAATCAGCGCCAGGGTGCGAAGTTGAACTGTAATCTGCCGGTCTATTATAGCGTTTTTCATTTATCCGCAATGTAAAGGTACCTCATCTACAGGTACAATTAGGATAAATCGTACTCATGATGACTTTCGTAAGTGCGGCGTAGAACAGGCTGGAAAGCCAGTCCTACGCAGTCCGTTGGGTCGTTGCCAGGTGATGTCTTTATCCCCTTTGGGGATGGCCTGGCGAAAGCCCAGTTAAATTTGTAATGTGCTTGGGGTGCAGCGTGTGTTATAAAAAGGTAATCCGATTTACAGGTGTCCATCATGATTGAAACTTTTGATTTGAGCAAAACCTTTGGGGATTTCGTCGCTGTCGACGGCGTCCACCTGCAGGTGCGGGCGGGGAAGGTGTTAGCCCTGCTCGGCCCCAATGGTGCCGGCAAAACCACGACCATCCGCATGTTGACGGCCATCTTGCGCCCGACGCGCGGCTGGGCAAAAATTGCCGGGGAAGACATCCGCACGGCCCCCGACCTGGTGCGCGCCAAAGTGGGCGTGCTTACCGAACAACATGGCCTGTACGGACGTATGCGTACCACCGAGTATCTGGATTTTTATGGGGAGTTGTACAACCTGGATGCGGCCACCCGTCAACGCCGTATCGCAGCCCTACTGGAACGATTTGGACTGAGCGAGGTCGCTGACCGTCGCATCAGCGAGTTCTCCAAAGGCATGCGCCAAAAACTGGCGCTGGCGCGCACTTTGCTACACCGGCCCCCTGTCTTGCTCCTGGATGAGCCAACCTCAGCCATGGACCCGCAAAGCGCTCGTCTGGTGCGCGACGCGATTCATCAGTTACGCTCCGAGGAGCGCAGTATCATCATTTGTACCCACAATCTGTCGGAAGCGGAAGAACTCGCCGACCAAATTGCGATCATCCGGCGCGGGCGCATCATTGCTCAGGGCAACCCTAAAACGCTCAAACAACAGTTACTCGGCATACCAGAATATGAAATCCAACTGGGCAAGGGCCTCAACGGGCATTTGCCCAATCTGCCGAATGACGTAGAAGTCACCGGGTATGGCGAAATCTGGCTGCGCTATCGCACTGCCCATCCAGAAAGGGATAATCCGGCCGTTTTGTGGTATTTTCTCTCCAACGACATGCCGGTCATCAGCCTGAAGGAGACCGGTGGTGACCTTGAACAGGTTTATCTGCGCGCTATCACCACTGTCGAGGAGGCCGCGCATGTGGCATAATTTGCGGCAAGAATTACGTCCGGTGCTGATTATTACCCGCCGCGAAATCAGCGATCAGTTTCGCGACTGGCGCATCATGGCGCCCATCATCGTGTTGACGGTGTTTTTCCCGGCGCTGATGAATTTCACCGCTGAGCGGGCAGTGAATTTTGTGGCAAAGTACGGTGCCGACATCGTTGGAGACCGCCTGATCCCCTTCCTCTTGATGGTCGTGGGCTTCTTCCCCATTTCCATTTCGCTGGTCATCGCATTGGAAAGTTTTGTTGGGGAGAAAGAACGTCGCAGCATAGAACCGCTGCTGAGTACACCGTTGAAGGACTGGCAATTGTACTTGGGCAAACTGCTGGCATCCATGGCCCCACCGTTGTTGGCCAGTTATCTGGGCACCCTGGTTTATCTGGTTGGTGTGTATTTTCAGGTCGGCTGGCGTCCCCCTGGCATTCTGTTGGCGCAAATCCTGACATTGGTGGTGGTACAGGCGACTGTGATGGTCAGCGGTGCGGTGGTGGTTTCCACACAAACTACCTCCGTCCGGGCAGCCAATCTGCTGGCATCCTTTATTATCATCCCCATGGCGCTGCTGATTCAAGCCGAGAGTATTGTCATGTTTTGGGCAACATACAGCGCTCTGTGGTGGATTATTTTTGGACAACTATTGCTGGCCGCTGTGCTGGTGCGCATGGGCATTGCTTACTTCAACCGCGAGGAATTGCTGGGACGCGAATTGGACGTGATTGATTTGAGCGGCAGTGCACGCGTGTTTTGGCGCTATTTTCGCGGTCAAGCGCACAGCCTATTGGCCTGGTATCGTTATGAGTTGCCCCAGGCTTTGCGACGGGTACGTTTGCCGCTGTTTTTGATGACGCTCGTTTTGGGTGCAACGCTGCTGATCGGTGCCGGACAGGCTAGCCGTTTTCCCATCCCAACCGAAAAACTCCAGCGCGAGAACTTGCAAAGTGGCACCATTCAGGGGTTGGAGGTCATTCCGCTATATTCGGCCAGCGGTGTTGTCACGGTATGGGGACACAACCTGCGTACCATGCTTTTGGCTACACTAGGGGCGATCTTCTCCTTTGGTATCTTGGGCATATTGATCTTGATGCTCCCGTTTATGCTGATTGGTTACTTCTTGGCCGTAATGACCAGTGCCGGATATTCCCCCTTGTTGTTCTTCGCAGCGTTCGTTTTGCCGCATGGCATTTTCGAGATTCCTGCCATCGTGCTGGTTGGCGCAGCCCTGTTGCACTTGGGAGCCACTTTGATGACCCCTTCGCAAGGACGCACGCTAGGAGAAGCCTGGTTGGATGCATTGGCAACTTGGGCAAAAATCCTATTGGGGTTGGTCGTCCCCCTGCTGTTGGCTGCCGCATTGGTAGAAGTGCTTTTTACTCCACAGGCTATTCAATGGTTTTTCTCCATTTGAAACTGGAGTCTGGCGAAGATCGGCGAGAGGAACGCGACAAACCAAACTTCGTGTCTTTGAGCCTACGTGGTGAGGCTTCTGTTGTGCCCTATGCGCTCACTATTTTTTTTGAGAAATCGCCATGAAAAATAATTTTCACCACCAGACATGAGAATCTATTTTC
>DYKW01000048.1 GCA_020722405.1 Anaerolinea thermophila | reverse complement strand
TTCTCAATAACTTGGGGAGAGCGACACCGTCCCGCGAAGTACCCGCAGGGTGAAGGTTTGAGCGGCACAATCAGGTTTTTTGAAGAAACCTTCGGGACGTTTCCCCTTCTTTTTGAGATGATACCGAGCGAACTTGTCTGACGATTACAAAAATGCCAGAGTTTAGTAGAAAATTCACAAAGTGAGTGTCCGATATGCCCGAAAAAATTTTGGTCGTAGACGATGATGTAGATACCTTGCGGTTGGTTGGCCTGATGTTGGAGCGTAACGGCTTCGAAATCGTGGCAGCCGGCAATGGGCGGCAAGCATTACTGGCTGCCGTCAGAGAACAGCCTGACCTGATTATTCTGGATGTGATGATGCCGGACATGGACGGTTATGAGATCACCCGTAAATTGCGCGCCGACCCCAAGACGATGGCCATCCCGATCATCATGTTCACGGCCAAAAGTCAAATCGATGATAAGATCACCGGCTTCGAGGCCGGGGCAGACGACTACTTGACCAAGCCAACCCAGCCGCGTGAATTGTTGGCGCACATTAAAGCCGTCCTGGCACGCGCCGCCAAAAGCCAAATGGCAGGTGCGTCGGCAGCCCCCACGAAGACGATCGTACAGGAAAAGGCACACACCATGGGTGTTATCGCGCCAAAAGGCGGGCTGGGCGTTAGCACCCTGGCACTTAACCTGGGGGTAACGCTGCGCTTACGCAGTAAAAAGAGCACCTTGATTGCCGAATATCGTCCCGGGCAGGGCACAATGGGCTTACAGTTGGGATATACCCGTCCAGAGGGGTTAGTGGAACTCTTGCAACGCCAGGTATCGGAACTCAGCACGCGCGCTATCGAACCCTACCTGGTAGCCCATCGAAGTGGCACGCGTTTTTTGTTCTCTTCTTACCGGCCCAAAGACGCCATCTTCGTCAAAGAAGGGAAATCCTTCGAACTCCTGACGCGCACGCTGGTCTACATGAGCGAATACATGGTGATTGACCTGGGGGCGGCCATTACCCCGGTCGGTGAGTATACCCTGCCCCAATGTGACCGGGTCATCATGGTGATTGAGCCGATTCCCCAGACCTTGCAACAGGCCAAGGCCATGATTCAAGACCTGCAAGAGATGGGCATTGGATCCGGGCGCCTGCAAGTGGTGCTGGTCAACCGCATTCGCTCCGACATTCAGATGTCGTGGAGCCAGGTACAGGAAGAAATTCAACACCGTGTGGCGATGCTGTTCACACCGGCGCCCGAACTACTGTACCAGGCTGCGGTACGCAATTCGCCGGCCGTCATCTACCAAAGCGATAGCCTGACGGCACAACAATTTGCCAAATTGGCCGATATGATCATCGAGCCGGCTTGAGTGTATGACGTCCTCATTACAAGATGCCACACAAAAGGTAGTTACTTTGCTGCGGGAGGCGCATCAGGCGGTCGCGCTTACCGGCGCGGGCATTTCCACGCCCTCTGGTATCCCCGATTTCCGCTCCTCGGATAGCAGCCTGTGGAAACGCTACGACCCGATGGAGGTGGCCTCGCTGCATTCGTTCCGCTACCGCCCAGAAATTTTTTTCACCTGGTTACGGCAGATTGCCACTGACATCCATCAAGCGCGGCCAAACCCGGCGCATGAGGCCCTGGGGCAATTACAACAAGGCGGTTACCTGCCAACCATCGTGACGCAGAATGTGGATGGCTTGCAACAACGCGCCGGCGCCACACGGGTGCTGGAAGTCCATGGTAGTTTGAGCAGCCTAACCTGCATCCGTTGTTACCGGCAATATAGCGCTACCGATTACATGCAGACCTACCTTACAGAAGGTGATATTCCTCACTGCCCGGATTGCGGCGGCCTGCTCAAACCAAATATCGTTTTGTTCGAGGAACAATTGCCGCTGGATGTCTGGCGTGAGGCCGAAAAAGCCATTCGCACATGCGACCTTTTGCTGGTGGCCGGTTCATCTTTGACGGTTATGCCGGTCGCCGGTTTGCCGATGCAAGCGGTCTCTCATGGGGCGCATCTGGTCATCGTCAACAGGGACCCTACTTACATCGATGTACGCGCGGACGTGGTGCTACACGGCGACGTCGCGGATATTCTTCCCCGTATTGCACAGGAGGTACTACGTGGCTGAGTTTTCCATCCCATCTACAAATTTACTGGCACAGCGTTACCATCGTGTGCTGGAAATCAGCCGCGATTTGGCTTCTACCCTCGACCTGGATATTCTGTTGCAACGCATTGTGCAGGCCGCGGCGGATGTGTGCGATGCCTCGGCCGCTTCTATCTTGCTGTATGATGACGCAAAGCAAGAGTTATACTTTCAGGCCGCGACCAACCTGACCGAGCCATTGATGCGCGGGTTGGTCGTGCCGATGGATAGCCTGGCCGGCTGGATTGTACGCAACCGGCAGCCCGTTATCATCAATGATGTCCGCAATGACCGGCGGCACTTTGCACAAATTTCACGGAACACCAATTTTTTGACCCATTCCTTATTGGGTGTGCCACTCATTGCCAAGGACAAAGCCATCGGCGCGCTGGAAGCAATCAACAAAAAAACGGGGAAATTCACCGATGAAGACCGCGACGTGCTCAACATCTTGGGCGCACAGGCTGCGGTAGCCATCGAAAACAGTCGCCTGTTCCAACAATCCGATTTGATCTCCGAATTTGTGCACGAACTACGTACTCCCCTGGGGAGCATTGCAACCGCCGCCCACCTATTGGAACGCCCCGAACTCTTGGAAGATCAGCGCCAAAGGCTGCTTGGCACCATCCAGGGGGAGGCACGGCGCCTTTCCGAACTGGCGACCTCCTTTCTTGATCTGGCACGCCTGGAATCCGGGCGAGCACAGTATCACCTGGAGCATGTGGATTTGGCTGCCTTGCTGGACGAATGTCAGGTCATCATGCGCAATAAGGCACTGGAAAAGCAACAAATGCTGCGCGTGGATGTTCCCCCCCATCTTCCAGAAATCACTGCGGATGGCAGCAAGTTGAAACAGGTGCTTCTCAACTTGTTGAGCAATGCCATCAAATACACCCCTGAGGGCGGGCATATTTTGTTGAAAGCCGAAGTCGATGACCAGGAAGTGCGCATCAGCGTACAGGATACCGGGCGCGGCATTCCTCCCGAAGGGATGAATAACCTGTTCCAAAAGTTTTACCGCGTCCCTGGCTCAGAGAAAATGGCGCAGGGCACCGGCCTGGGGCTTTCCATTTGCAAGAAAATTGTAGAAGGACACGGGGGAAGCATTGATGTGGAGAGTGAGGTAGGCCAGGGCACTACCTTCACTGTACATTTGCCGAGGTAAGCGGGGATAGTTCGGTAGTTAGGTAGTTGGATAGTCAGGTAGTAGGGGCGAAAGGTTTTTCGCCCAAGGGTAGTTAGGTGGTCAGCGGATAGCGAGCAGTGGACGCCTGTCACCTGCTTCCGCGCCTTCGCGTCTTAGCGTTGAGTTTTTGAGGCTACCCAAGGATTTCTACCTGTGCAGCAGTACCTTGAGCACGCCGGGTTGGGCGGCCTTTTGGAAGGCTTCCAGTCCCTTTTCGAGTGGGTAACGGGTGGCAATCAGGTCGCTGGGGTCGATTAATCCCTTGTGCAGGTGACGCAAAGCAGGCGCAAAGGGGCCGCAGCGAGACCCCACAACCGTAACCTCATCCACGACCAGACGCGAAACATCCAGACGCAACTCACCAGCATAAGTGCTCTTCAACACCATCACCCCCCGCG
This sequence comes from Anaerolinea thermophila, assembly GCA_020722405.1. Lineage (GTDB taxonomy): Bacteria > Chloroflexota > Anaerolineae > Anaerolineales > DRKV01 > DRKV01. The sequence continues at coordinate 7,279 of DYKW01000048.1, read as the reverse complement.
GCCGTACGGCGTATTTCGCCAACGCAAAGCCGGTTGGAGAACCGGTGGCCTCTACGACCACATCCATGCCCCAATGGGGGACTTCCTCCTCCGCAAGCGTATGAATGCCGCGTTTTGCCAGCAGTGTCCGCTGCGGTTCGTGACGCGCCACCACCGCCAGGTCACAGCCGGTGAGCGCCAGCGTCCAGGCAATCAACTGCCCCAGGCGCCCGGCACCCACCACCAGGACACGGTCGCTGGGGTGAACGTGTACTTGTTGCTGAATCTCCAGCGCCGCGGCCAACGGCTCGGTGAACACGGCATGTTCATCGGAGACCTCATCCGGCACAGCGTGCAGGTTAGCAATGGGCAACGTCAGGTATTCGGCAAAGGCCCCATCCCGCCCCAAGATACCCAGAACGGTACGGTTTTCGCAGTGCGTCGGACGCCCGTTTTGACACTGGGCGCACGTCCCGCAGGTGGTATTGATTTCCCCAACTACCCGCCGACCTTCCCACTGCGGCGCATCGTCGGCGCGTACTACTTCGCCCACGAATTCGTGTCCTGGAATGCCATCGAAGGGGTAATAGCCGCGCACCATTTCTAGGTCGGTCGCGCAAATGCCCGCCAGCCGCACGCGTATCAGGGCCTCTCCCGCTGCGGGCTGTGGGGTAGGCAGGTCGGTACGGAAGGATAAGGTACGGTTGGTGAGGTAGAGAGCGTTCATGATGGGCGTTCGCTTATTTGGTCGTCAAGTGGGCGGGGATGAACGGTTGGGTGGTCAACCGCCGTCCGTGATTCATCGTCCTAAAATTATAGCGCGGATTGGGCGCAAATGTGCCCCCCACCTACCTGTGCTACTTTTGCCATGAAATGGTACAAGTGGGATGGTCGGCCTGCCCAGGCAGTGCCTGGCGGTACGGTGGGGAGGCTACCCCATTGGTTCTGCGCGCCGTAGAGGACGGTCGCGAACCTCCCCTGCTCACCCAATGTCAGAGAATTGACGCCCTCCTCACAATCAGCGCTAATGGCGTTACAATCGGGGGCTACAGTTCAGTAGTTTGCAATGACACAGGAGCGTAGCATGAAGAAAGGTATGTGGTTGGCAATAGGAGCTTATTTCATCTGGGGAATCTTTCCCCTGTACTGGAAGCAGGTGCATCAGGTACCGGCATCGGAAATCCTGGGGCACCGCATCGTGTGGTCACTGGTGTTTATGGTAGGAATGCTCACCCTAGGGCAAGACCTGCCGGCCTTATGGGGTGCGCTGCGCAACCCGCTCATCTGGCGGACGTACATCCTGGCCGGTAGTCTGCTGGCGGTCAACTGGTTCACCTACATCTGGGCGATCAACAATGGCTATGTGGTCGAATCTAGTTTGGGATACTTCATCAACCCCTTGCTGAGCGTGTTGCTGGGAGTCGTCTTTCTAAAAGAAAAATTGCGCCGCCAACAGTGGAGCGCCGTGCTGCTGGCACTCGCCGGAGTATTGTATCTGACCTTCGGTTACGGCGCGCTGCCGTGGATTGCACTGATACTGGCGGGTTCCTTTGGGTTATACGGACTGGTCAAGAAAACATCCCCATTGAATGCTCGTCTGGGGTTGACGTTGGAAATGATGGTGCTCTTCTTACCCGCATTGGGATACCTGATTTACCTCGATCAGCAAGGACAGGCCTTTTTCGGCCATCAAGATCTCATGACCACCACCCTGTTGGCCCTGGCCGGGGCGGTGACCGCCGTGCCGCTGCTTATGTTTGGCGCCGCGGCGCGCAGCATTCCGCTTTCGGTAGTAGGCTTTTTGCAGTACCTGGCGCCCACACTACAATTTCTTATCGGCGTTTTTGTGTATCATGAGCCATTCCCCTTTGAACGGCTGGTTGGCTTTGGCCTGGTTTGGTTGGCGTTGTTCATCTACGCCCTGGACAGTTGGTTGAATCTGCGCCAGAATGCTCAAACCGTTTGACGAACGTGAAAACCGCCGAATTCCCCGCCGGCAGGTTGCCATTCGAATTGCACGCCAAGCACGCGGCCGGCAGGTGGCCCCTGGCGCAACGCTCCTAATAATGCTTCCAATTGAGGGCGCGGCCCCTCCGCCAGCACTTCCACCTTGCCATTCCAGCGATTGCGCACCCAACCTGTCAGCCCCAGCGCCTGGGCATGTTGCTGTACGAAATAGCGAAAACCGACCCCTTGCACCCGGCCTTCCACGGTAGCCGTCAAACGTAGGATTTTTGTGGTTTGGTCTATTTCTGCCATCATACCTTCCCCTGAGCAGCATACACCGCCAACAACTGTTGCCACAACCCCTCGGCTAAACGCTCCACTTCTGATGACAAGGGGAAATCCGGAATTTCTCGTTTCGCGCCGGCATGTACCAACCGCGCCAGATGCTCGCCGGGGAAAGGCCGCCCCAGCCAGGCATACAGGTCTCGCAAAGGGGAGAGCGGCGCGTCCAGTACGGTCTCATAACGACACAAACGCGCCTGCGGGTTTCTGTCTAACGATTGCGCAAAAAACAACGCATTGCGCACGTACCAGAACAGCACCGCTGCATCCCAGGGAGACATGTTTTCCGAAAAGTGCGCCTGCACGGTTGCACGCACCTCCGCAGGCACAGAATCTGCCCGCCAGTTCTCCACTTCTCCGGCAGCAAGAGGGCGCAAATCATCAATACCGTTGCGTTCCCCAAACTTCTTCAGGTTCGAGGCAGCCACGCTGCGATAGTGACGGAACATCCACACCACCCGCCCTTGTGGCCAGGCCTTCAGCAACGCCGTTGCGTGCTGTGATTCGACCAGCGGCTTGAGCACAATCAAGGGGGCGCGTTGACGCGCAAAGATCCTCTCTAACTGCGCTATAGGCAGCAAACGCAAGGAAGCAGCATCAGGCGAAAGGATACTTTGCTCGTGGTACGTTTGCGCGTTCCAATCCCGCTCAAAAATTCGCACCAGCATTGTCGTGCCGGAACGCTGGCACCCCAAAATGAAAACAATCCGCTGTGTTTTCGGCTTGGGGTGGACACTCAGCCAGAGGGGCTTGAGCGTTTTACGGATACGAGAGTTTAGGCTCATGGCAATGTCTCCAAAAAACGATTCACCACCCAGCCTTCCTGCCCATTGGCCAGGCGGATATGCACCCACGAAAAAATTTCATCCTGCGAGGTATCGCCCAAAAGGTCTACCACTGCTCCCTCGGCGGCTATTTCTATAATTTGGGCGGCAGTACTGGGCTGGGCGCGCACGTTTACCCCCAGGTCATTGGTATTCACAATGCGTGCTTGAGGCAACGGCGTCGCGGAGGGAACACCTGGCGTGCTGGTGGCCACGACAACTACCTGCGGTGCAGCGGTCTCGGCGGGTGAAGCGGGCGTTTGCAGCGCGTCTTCCGGTTGCAGGGTTGCTGTTGGGGTGGGGGGCGGCGCACTTAATCGGTGGGTTAGCAGCGCATTGAAAGCCAACAATCCCCCGGCCAGACAAATCCCCAACAAGATGGCGTTGAACTGAAACAGGCGCAAACTGGTGCGCTGCAAGGGATCGTTCTGCTCGCCAATCACATAGGGACGCAGATACTCGCTGATTACCAACGTCAAGAGCGCTCCTAACAGGGAAATCCACAATAAAACAGAAGGGTGAGTTATTATAAAAGGGATCATGGCCGGGAGTGGCGCGCCAGTTTCCAACCTAACCCCAGGGGAACAAGCAGCAAGACAAACAATACCGTTAGATAGGGGTAATCTTCACGCAGCGTGGCCCACGGCGACTGCGCCAAACGCTCCTGCACCCAAGCATGTTCTAACTGCGAAAGCGGCCGTCCGAGCGCCAATTGCGGAGCACGCTCACAAGAGACGCCATCGGCATAGGTTTGCAGCAAGGCGTCTAAGCCAGAACGCCCATATTGAGCGTGTAGGAAAGCGGTGAAAGACTGGGCTTCAGCATAGGCCAGCAGCGCCCCGGCAGCATCACGCGGAAAACCGTGGCACAAACTGTTCAATGGCAACAATTGATCGTTGGCATAGGCTTGCTGTAACAAGTAGGCATAATCGGGGTTCGGCGTGCGCTCGGCATTACTGGCCAGACCCTCATCCAGCCAGGTGGGCAGGAGTGCTGCCCGTGGTTCCAATTTGTGATATACCAAAATGTGCATCAACTCGTGTGGCACCTGCCGCCCTATTTCATATTGCTGATCCAACCCCGGCGGTAGGGAAACCAAAATCACGTTCAGCGCCGGGTCGGTATGTCCGGCTACCCAGTTGTAGCCGCTCAATTGCAAGGCGCTTTGCACATCTGCCGGATCAGTATAAGCATAAATATGCACCGTACTTTCAGGCGGTAGGCTCATCCAACCAACACTGCGCTGCAAAGCGGCCTGGGCTTCATTCAACAAGGCTTGCCCAAAGTCCAAGTCCCCCTCGTACCAATGCACCTGAAACGGTTCACTCACCAGCGTCTGCCAGGTAAAGCGATTATCGGCATAGCGAAAGGTCTGCGGCGTACTCTCGGCTACACTGCCATCGGCAAAAGTTGCCCGAAACCAATAACGCACCTCCGTAAAAGGATGCAAGGGCGTCTGTGTCAATCCGATTGCCACATGATAGCGGGATTCTTCTCGGGCCATTGGTGCCTGCCAGATTGTGGTCTCTCCCTGGGGTTGCCAGAAGACGGTTAACTCTGGGGAGTGCGCCGCCACCTCAGGGGACAGGGTACCCCAAAAGTCCATCTGGTTCCCAAAGGTGTAGGAAACTTCACTCTGGACTTGCAGGGGATCCTGCTGCCCCAAAGGCGCAGCCATCCCCAGGGCTGGCGCGGCCAGCACCAGGAGCAGCGTCATCAGCATCAGGAAAGGGGAACGAGACATAGGGTAAGTTCAGGCACGCAACGGGTCAGGGCATATCACCGGCCATCGAAACAGGCAAGGCGCTCAATCAAAGTCCTCGTCTGACAATTCATCGTCTAGCAGTTCATCCTCAGGAAAAAGATCATCCGGAGTGACATCGAACAGGCTAAAATCGTTTTCACCATCTGTAAAGGCCAGGTTCTCGAGGGCCTCTTCGAGAAAATCCACTTCATCTTCATCCGCTGCTTCCAAACGGCTTTGCAAGACTTCTCGCACCCCGCGCCCGCCAATTTGGGAGAGCGCCCAGAAAGACGCCAGGCGTACTTCTAGGTCGTCATGGTCTATCAGGGAGATGAGGATGGGACGCGCTTCTTTGAGTTCCAATTCGCCGGCGGCACGGATGGCTTCCAGGCTCAATCGGGTGACCGGGCTTTTCAGCATCGCTAAAACGTAGGAAGCCCAGGCATCATCGGCTGAGCGCGCAATGGCGAATAAAGCAGCGGCCTGCCAGTCTTCTTCTCCATTTTCCACTGCCTTGCGAATCAACCCCGGCACTTCAGGCCGGCTAGAAAAGCCCAGCGATTCAAGTACACAGCGGCGCACTTTGGCGCTGGGTTGGGAGTGATAAGCATCCAAAAGACGTTTCTCGACCTCTGCCAGCAACCTGGGGGACAATTTCCCAATTTCCCCGGCGTACACAAAAGCCCCTAGCGCTGAGGCCGCCGCGGTACGCACGTCCTCATCTGCATCGGTCTCCAGCAAATCCAAAAACCGGTTGGCCAGATCGGGAGCAGTGCACTCACTGGCAACCAGCGTTTGAATCCCACCGAAGCGCACCAGTGGATCGGCATCCGTCAATGCCAAACGCCCGACAGATTCAAAGGAGAGCAGATAATCCTCAGCCGCCAGGGCTTGTAAGTCTTCCATTAACGTTTGCCGACGTTCCAGGGAAACGTGCGGCCAGGCCTCCGCCAGGCTACGAGCATCTTCCGGCAACAAATCGGAAAAACGCTGTAAGTAGGTGGCAGGAAAAATTTCGCCATTGTTCAGTAAGGCCGTAATTACCTGCGAAATAGGAATCACGGGCGGCATTTCTTTTTCAAAATCGTCAAGCGTTAAATCGTTTGGATTCATAAAACTATCCATCTAAACACGTCTAAGGCGCAAAATTAAACGTAGCAGGGTTGATAAAGTCTTGCAGGTTGATGTACACCAATAAGGCAATCAGCAACAAAAAACTCACGGAATTAATGGCCATTTCCATTTTCGGTGGAATGCGACGCCGGAAAAGAATCTCCGGCAGCAAGAATAGGATGCGCCCGCCATCTACAGCCGGGATGGGAATCAGGTTGAGAATGCCCAGCGAAGCGCTAATCATCGCGAAGAAAGAGAGCGTGTTCAGGCCACTGTTGGCGGCTTCCGGGCTCGATTCGACCTCCTGTACGGCCTTGTACATGTCATACATGCCTTTGTACCCCACTAGACGGGCGTCCTCTGGTGCAATCAACCCACGGCTGACTTGAATCGGCAAAGTAGCCAACAAGTAGGTTTGCCCGGCGACGGCGCTGGCGCCATAGGGCAGCGCCTGCACAATGCTGACCGGTCGGATGGGGTTGCTCATCACAATTCCCAGGGAACCCTCGCCCTCAGGTGGATTCGCACGCGCTAACACCTGATAAGTGTGTTGCTGGCCGTCACGCAAAACGGTCACATCAATCGTCTCGCCCTTGTGTGGTGTTACGAGCGTATGTACGCTTTCCATACCGGTCACCTCCCCACCGGCGATCGAGAGCAACAAATCGTTCACCTGAAGGCCGGCCTGCTCGGCCGGTGAGCCGGGGGCAATATCGTGAATCATCACCTGGTCAACTGCTGGCAAGCCGGTGCTTGAGAACGAAGCGGCGTACAACACCATGGCGGTCAGCAGATTCATCAACGGCCCGGCAAAATACACGCTGAAACGCCGCCAAGGGGTGGCCGCACCTAGGCCACCCGGCACCGATGGGTCGCTTTCTCCTTTGGGGCGCACAAAGCCCCCCAGGGGCAGCCAATTGAGGCTGTACTCGGTTCCTCGCCAGGTGAAGAGCGTCTTTATCTTGGGGGGAAATCCGAAACCGAATTCTTCTACTTCGATGCCCAGCAGTTTGCAAGCCAGGAAATGTCCCAGTTCGTGCAAAAAAATCATGCTGGCTACGGCTAAAATAAGTGTCAAAGCATCCATTTTTATCCTCAGGAAAAGTAAATTGTTGGCCTCTGGCGAAAATTGGTAAATGACCTAAGCCACGGATTACGCAGCGTTTTGAATCTTTCTCCTGCGAAAACCAATAGTGGGCAATAGAAAACGCCAGTGTCCGGTAAACTGTCAAGAGAATTATAACTGTAATTTTAGGAGCGGCGATTAGAAATCCGTAGTATCTGATCTGAAAATAGATTTTCATGTCTGGTGGTGAAAATCATTTTTCAT
>DYKW01000047.1 GCA_020722405.1 Anaerolinea thermophila | reverse complement strand
CAACGGTTGCGGGTCGAAACTCAAGCGATTGATGATAATGGCCAGTGCCAATTGGCCATAGCTGACTTCAACCTCGGGCTGGTGCGTAAGAACTGAATCGATGATTTCGGCGATGCCTAATTGTCTCAAAAGGCTGAGTACAATGCTGGCTACGCCAATTGGGTAGGTCTCAACTTCGATAGTGGTGGGGTTTTCCTGGGTTTTCATGCCCCAGATTGTACCCCGTCTCTGCGCTCCGTAAACCCCTTTCAGGGGGTAGCGGAAAATAGGAAGTTACTTCCCTTCAGAAGAGCCTGGTAATGTGTTATAGGTAATAGTACCCAAGTCTGTAACTTCATCTGCTACCGCACTAATAATGAAATCTTCCCCTGTATCAGGGTGGTTGAGCATGAATGCATCAGAGATGCGGTCTACAATAATTGCATATTGGCCTGATGGGATGTTGATAAATACAAAAAGGCCGTTTTCATCTGTTAGTGTATGTGGGGCCTCGTTGCGATTGAATCTCGCTACCATGGGGCTGCCATCTGACCCTGGAATGACCTTTGCGAGGGCTAGTAAGGTAGTTTCTACAGGAACAGGTGCTTCTTTATTTACCATTAAGTGTCCCACAATAGTAGCCGTCCCCTTAGCGGGGGTTGGAATTTCATCTATGATAAACGGCGTGACCGTACTAGGGGCAGGGTACCCTTCGGGTTGAGATCTGGTAGCCTGTGGAGGAGGGTATTCCTCGGATGGCGCGGCAGTTGGCTTATTCTGACAAGCGACAAGTATTGATACTAGAAAAATGACGAGAATAGGAAAAAATTTTGTTGTTTTCATAAGGGATGAGTTGATACCTGATGTACAAAACTTGAGGAGCCTTATGGCTCCTCAAGTTTTGTACATATATTTAGGAATGAGGTAAGTGGTAAATCTAGTAGCTGATACCTTCGCTAACCAGTAGACCATCCTCTACAGGTAACACACTGCCGGTATTCAATTGATTGACTACAGCAACAATCTTCTCCCCAGAAGAAGAGCAGGTTGCAGAACCTACGTAGCCATTTGAAATCTTACCGAGTTGTACATCTGTGAGTGCCTCTCCTGGTTGTACATCGTTAGCCGATACGGTGTAGGATGTGCCTGAAAAAGTGCATGTGATGTCTGTAGCGCTGTTGCCTACGTTGGCGACTGAGAAGCCCGTAAATATGCCGTAGTTGTTATCCATAATTAGAGGCAGACTGACGTGAGTAGTGGCATTTCCCGGGGCAAAAGCACTATAGGCTGCCGCATTGGATGTACCAGTGGTTACCTGGTTAACAATGGCTACGAGATTTTGATTGGTGGAATTGCCTGTCACTAGTGCGGAGCCAACGAAAGCATTAGAGCCAGCGCTGCCTCCATTGGTATAGCATGATGTTGGCAGATTTGGGAATCCAAAGGTCACGGAGTTGCTAGCCGGAACAGTCTTTGTCTCAGTGCAAGAGGCGCCGGGGAAGCCCGCGCTAGGAGTATAGGTGAGCGTTACATCGGTGTCGGTGCTGCCAGTGTTTTGGATTTGGATACCGGTGCCGGAATTGTAATAACCACTGGAGACCAGAGGCATAACTGGTTTGGTAGACGCAGATGTAAAACCATTGTAAGCCAACAGGTTAGGCATTAACCCAGATGTGTCAGATGTAACCTGCATCACGATGGCTGCTACAGGTTGATCGCTAGAGATGGAGCCTGCGCCAACATAACCATCAGTCAGACAGGTGTTTGTAGACTGATCGAAGGTGTGCGCTGCATTTGGTGCGATAGTGGCATTTTCGGTACAAGAAGTGCCGGCATATGTTACAGTGACAGTGGCGTTGGATGCGCCGGTGTTTTGTACGTTAAACCACGTGCTGATGCCGTAATTGTTCTTCATTACCAGCGGCAAGTTGACGCTGGTAGCCCCCTGAGAAAAGCCTATGTAAGAAGCACCATAAGCGCCATTGTTGCCGAGAACGTTAGCAATAGCACCCACTTGTTGGTCAGATGACACGACTACAGAACCATTGAACCCGCTGGTGACAGCGCTCAAGGGATAGTAGGTATTGCTGTCATTTGCTGCTATGGTATCGCTGACAGATGCCGCTTGTGTACCATCTTGGTTGTAAAAAGTGATGGTTACATTGGCTGTGCTACTTGTCATATTTTGTAGTTGGAAGCCAGATGTGTAAGACGTGACGTTTGCAAACGCCAGAGTGGGGATGATCAATGCAACGATAACCCCAACAACAAGAAAAATTTTGAAGTGTTTCATGTACTCTGCTCCTTTTGTGAAAAAAGTTATAGAAGTGACCAAGGTTGCCCCAAATTTATCGGATTTTAGGCATAATGTAAATACTCCCTATGGAGTATTTGATAAATTTTATAGTTCCGCGGCATTGTCAGGTGGTAAGGTTGGTAACAAAGGTGTTTTTGTTTGCCATCATGAATTTTTTGGGGAAAATAACAACCAGGTACCTCCGGCTAACATCGACAAGGAAACGATGCTCCATAAGCGGATAAGGACTACGAATGTTAAAATTACCGGTAAGGGAAGATGAGGACGCAAAATTAATATCATTGCACCGTCACGCAGAATGGGGCTTCCCGGCAGCCAGAAGAACAAATTGCCTGCTGCTGATGCGGCTGCCCATGCGATCACTATTGGAACCAGAATTTCCAGAGAGACGTTGGTTAGACTGTTTAACAGGGCAAAAAGTGCTAGCCCGCCGATGCTAACCACTACCATTTCTGCTACAAACCAAAAAAGAAGGCGTGGAGCAGTGTAATGTACCTTTATGCCATTACCTTGTTGTTTTCGTACCTTATTTATCAAAGTGCCCAATATACGCGGATGGATGAGCACCATGGTTGCGAGGGCAGCCATAACACCCCAGGTTGGATTTTCCAAGACGTGAACGCCGGGTTTGAGCAGCGTTCCTAGTGCATACAGCCCCATAGAAGCAGATCCGACAATGAGGGTTTCTGTTACGCTGGCTGTTGCCGTGATGAGTGGATTATCTCCATTTTCTTGGTACAAAGTGCTGCGGCTGACAATTTTCCAGATACCGCCCGGTAGCATATCACCTAGTGCACTATAGCAGTACATGCGTATGTGGGTGCTAATTTTATGGTGTCCGCCACCTAATTCTTCTGAAATTTGTTGCCATACCCACACGGAGAGTAACAGACCTCCGGTTGCAATCAGAAAAGAAGACACCAGTACTCCCGGACGTAGATGTAAACTTTTCATGTAGGTACTAGCATCTTCTCGGACAAGCAAATATGCTGTCATTACCAGCACCAAGGGCAATAGGAGAACATTGAACACGCGGAAGATAGTTCGGACCCATCTTTTGAATCGTTTCATTTGGAGAGTAACCGCATTAGGCCGCTTTCTTACAGAAGAATACGAAACAAAATGCCAGGTTGAGAGGTATGAGAGGAGCTGCCAGCAGACGAAGGAATTCCTTGGGACGAAACAGGTAATACTTCCAATCTTCTTTCCTGCGAGGCCAGGCACGCTCATATTTTATTATCTTATACACTTGTAGCCCATTTTGCTCTAATAGACGCTGCCAGTCCGCGCGGGCAGCGTAACGTTGGATGGGTTGCTGATCAACGGATGTTTCTCCCGTGCGGAAAGCATGCCAAATGGTGGTACTCAAACTGAATGTGTTAGGCACCAGGATAAAGGCACGTCCTTCTGGGCGTAGTATCCGCGCCATCTCGCCCACCCCTTGAGCAGGATTTAGAAAATGTTCTAAACTGCCCACATTGGTTATGTAATCGAAACTTTTGTTGACGTAGGGGAGTGCTTCGCCTGCGCCTGTACATATGTGGCCCTTATATCGGGTGGTTTTTCCTGCACGTTGCGCTGCTTGGAAGGAGATGTCTATACCATGCGCTTCCAGCCCATGCTCCTTCGCCAGATGTACGACCTCTCCGGAACCGCAGGATACATCCAGCAGGCGTCCTGGTTTATCAATGTCTAAACGACTTAGGAACCATTGGTAGAATGAGGGTAATTGAGACAATCCCTCATCGGTGTATATTTCATCATAAGCAGTCTTACTGTCTTTTTCTGATGGAATGATGCGGATTTCAAGAAAGAAAGGAGGTTTTTTGTTCATGGTGTACTCATCTTTTGTGCAAAAACACTGATGATGCCGCTGCGTTTACGCCAGTTTGCAAAAATAAAATAAGGCTCGAATAGTAGCCGCATGCCCGGGATACGCAATATGCGCCCAACGACGCGAGATACCTTCGGCGAGCGGATTGCGAGCCATTGTTCCAGGCTAATGACAAAGGGAAAATAGGGGGTAATGGGTGTTTCCCAGCCTAGTATCTGAAAATCGTATTCGTTTAGAAGGGTTTCCAGTACATTGTGAGGAAATACGTACAAATGACGAGGAGGATCGTATCCTATCCACTGAGGGCCGAAGAGTTTGCGGTCAAAACTATCCCAGTTTGGGATGTTGATGGCAATGATACCACCAGGACGTAACAGGGCTGAGCTTTTTTCGAGTGCGCGGCGTGGTGAGAAGGTATGCTCTAACACATCCCAGAATGTAATTACATCGAATGAACTGTCTGGATAGGGCACATCTTCCAATTGCCCCTGGTAAATGTCTAACCCAAACCGCTGACGAGCGTATTCTGCTGCAGACGGGACTAACTCTACTCCTTTGACCTCCCATCCGGCTTGTGCCATTTCGTTCAAGAAGATGCCTGTTGCACAACCTACGTCCAATATTTGCCCTGGTTGTTTGGCGTAACGTTCTACGGTTTTGCGCAACTGACGTATTTTGTAGCCCCGTATCCAACGCATGAGTACCGATGGTTCGTCCTCAATTGCAGTACGAAAGGGAGCGTAATCTTGGGGGTAGAACGCACCGATGGCTTGGGGTGTTGGCCGTGGATTGAGGTATACCAATCCGCATTTTTTACACTGTACCAATGAAAAGGGCTCCAGGCCAGGTATCTGCCAATCGGCATTCGTTAACAGGGTGCGAGTGTCATCTGCCCCGCATGAATCACAATGAATGGTTTCTAGTATTTTAGGCATGAATAATTTCTCTATAAAAGTCTGCTACACGTATGCCCAGGTTTTTCCAATGAAATGGCCTCGCGGCGGCTTGTCGTCCTGCTGTGCCCATGTGAGCGCGTAAGTCTGCATCATTCAATAATTGTAACAACCCATTGGCCAGCCCCATTGCTGTGGGTGGTGTGGCTATGCCGGCCCCCGTTTGTGTTAGTATCTCGCCTACATCTCCCACTGCACAGGCAGCGACAGGCCGTCCGGCAGCGAAATAATCGCTTAGTTTGGAGGGCCAACGCCCGCGATTAGCAAGTGTATCTCGCAGAGGCAAAGCCAACACATCGCATGCACACAGCCACTCGTCTAATACATCTGATGGTACGAACCCCGCCTGTATTAAGTTATTTAGCGGTGGAATGGATGTCTTGGGATTACCAATGAAAACTATGGCGGCTTTTGGAATGATTTTTTGTACCTGGTGCATGGCCTCTGCTAGCAAAACAGCATCTCCGGCAAAAATACTTCCCAGGTAGCCTATGAGTGGTCTATCGAGCGGCAGTTCTAATCTGTGACGTGCTTCATCTATAGAAAGTGAACGGAATTTTTCTGGGTAAGTGCCATTTTTCAAAGCAAGGATATGCGCTGCTGGGAACCCTAGTGCCCGCAGGCGTGCTTCCAGGAAACTGTTGATTACGGTTGCCCCGTCGGCGCGCAACCTGTAGTGTTCCTCGTAAAAACTCTCCAACGGGCGCAAGAGTGTGCGGAGCATCGGGTTGTTACGTTCCTCCACCGCCCCACCTCGTCCAAACCAGTCGCTCCAATCTAAGATGAGCTTTGCCCCTTTTTTCTGGGCAATCAGAGCGGGGTAAATGACTGTTGGTCGACTATCGAAGGCGTGTACGATGTCCCAAGAAGTGCCTCGCACCCACGAAATTCGGCGTTGTACCTCCAGAGGGTCGTATCCATAGCGCCAACGGGGCGGCAGAATGCCGGCAAAAGTCACCAAATTTATCGCGTTATTTTGGGGTATGGACCTATGATTTGCTTTTGATGGCGAACTAGCTACCAGGGTGACTTCCATTCCCTGCAGAGCAAGTTCATTCCCTAAGTGCAGTGCACGATAAAAAGTACCACCTCCAAAGTAGGCGCGGTTATGTACGAGCATTAAAACGCGCATACTATTTTTGGGCTACTGCTATATGAGATGGGTAGATGCGCAACGCTAACGAACTTAGCAAAGGAATATTCGCTAATTTTTTTACCCAGGTATCAAAACGTTTGGGGGCGTTGTAAGCGTTGGGATAGGCGAAAGTGATGTAATGACGCACGCCAAAGACAGATTGTAAGGCTTGACGCAATTCCCCGTATGAAAGCAATTGCGTATGGTTGTAGATTAGTCCGGTACGCCAGTACACATAACGTGGAGCCAAGCGGCGCGGCAACATCCCAACCCAGCGGACTTGCACGTGGGGTTCTGGTAAAAATAAATCGAACCGATTGCGCGAATCGGCAGCGAAGCATCCACCAGGCCGTAATGTACGATAGATTTCTTGTAAAACAGGCTTTACTTCGAAGACGTGCTCTAGCACATTGAGTGCATTGGCATAATCAAATGAATTTTCTGCATAAGGAATATGTTGACCATAGCCTTGCACCAGAATGACATTGTGAATGTCGTGGCTTTCCAATGCTTTGCGGGCGAGCAACAGACTTGCCAGGCTTGGTTCGATACCTACCACAACTTTGAATTGTTCTGCCAGCGTGAGAAGACTGGCGCCACTGCCGCATCCTAAGTCAAGCGCTAAATCATGGCCTGATATGGTGAAATGCTGGGCCAGTTCTTCATGGTACATCCTAACCATGCGGCGCCCGCGCTCGAGTTGGGAAAGTACATACTCGGTGATGTGGGTCATTAATGTATCGGAGGCTGCTTGTGAACCAGGTTCCAGACGTAGACGCAACTGTACCAGTGTTGGGTAGTCCGCTTTTTTGTAGGCGGCCAATAATTGCGCGACAACCTCTTTTTCAGCCAAGGTATCTGCTGGCCGTGGGTGGCGCAGATCAGGAATGCCCATAGTGATTGGGTAGCTTGTTCCACATGAAGGACAGGTCAGTGTATCTGCTTCCTCACTTAACGGAGTGTAGCAGGCTGGGCAGAGCAGGTGGGGAAAGTGGAGTGTATTCATAAGGTGTCTTGGAGACCATCTTTTAGGCCGCACCAGTACGCGCGCACTGCGGGGAAATTGCCATGCCATATTAGCCGCAGACTAACTTTGATGGCGCTGCCTATCCGCCATGGAATAATTGCCAGCCACTGCAAGCCACGCCCATGTTTACGAAAAAACCGTACACTTGACCGTGCCATCCAGTAACGTTCATTTGGAGAATTACTACCCTGACTAGAGCGGCTTACTTTATGCCAAAGATGTGCTTGTGGCACTACGAGTAAACGATAACCGGCATGACGAAGACGCAAACTGTAATCTGAATCTTCGTAGTATAGGAAGAAGCCATCGTCAAATAGACCTATTGCGTTTATTACCTCTGCTTTGAGCAACAGCCCGCAACCGGATAGGAATTCCCGCTCCGTAGGGTGCTCAAAATGCTTGTTACGACCGTGATTATCACTTAATTCCAGTGTCCATTGATTGCGGTTTGAACCTGCTGACCAGATTCTCGTCCTTTCATCGGCATAGAAAATCAACGGTGCTGTGGCGCCCACATCTGGTGGTGTACACGCATCTACCAAAGGTTCCAATAAGTTGGGGGCAGCCAAAGTATCATTGTTTAACAGAAGCGTATACGCTGCGTTTTGTGCTAGTGCGTAGCGTATGCCCGCATTGAAACCTCCTGCAAACCCTCGATTTGTGGGTAAACGGAGGTGTTCTATCTGGGGAAATGCTAGTGCAATACGCTCTGCAGAACCATCTGTAGAACCATTGTCTACGACCAGTAAGCGGTAATTGGGATAGGTCAATTGTACCAACTTCTCCAAACACTCTAGTGTATCTGGAGCATTGCTCCAGTTAACTGTAATTACGTACACTAACGGTGCTTCATCTACCATTAGTGACCTCTTGCAAATGTGCCGCGGCTAACGAGCCTAATGCTTTTAGATTGTAACGTTCTTTGAACAAGCGATATCCTTCATCGCTCAGACGCTTTTGTAAATCGGGGTTGGCTTGCAGCGTCAAGACGCCATTAGCAATGGCTGCACCGTCTTCTCGGGGCACCAGGTAAATATGCTTTTTGTGTTCGAAGGTGGCACATATTGCCGGCCCGTCGCCAGTTAGCACTGGCTTGGCCATTGCCAGCCCCTCGTAAATTTTATTTTGCACGGTCATCAGTGACTGAGGCGTAGTGCCAAAAGCGCCCAGACATATATCCGCAGACGCAATACGCGCCACTAACTCGAATTTTCCCAGCCAATCAGTGAAGGTAACGTTCTTGAGCTTGTATTCGCGTGTTAGTTGACGTGCCAAACGCTGCTCTGGCCCTTGCCCGATGAGTTCGAAGTGAATTTCAGAGTGTTCGCTGAGAATGCGTGCTGCCTCGATGATATACCGCACGCCGTGGTTTGGGATGAATGTTCCGTAATAGAGTATCGTAAAATCAGACTTCTTTGGAACGGTGTGTGGTGGTTGGAATATGCTATCATCGGCACCGGTAGGCACCAGCCGAAAGCGTTCTTTGGAGATGCCGTGGGTTTCATGCAGCCAGGTCACATACTCAGCGGTGTCTTGAATCAGCAAATCGGGCAGACGTAGGGCGATGCGTTCAATGCGACGCAGGAGATTGATAGTGAATCGGCTGCGAGAATCCAGTTCGCGTTCCAGCGCTACCAGATAGATAGACATGAATACATCCCATACCAGCGGCTTGTGTCGGAGAAGGCTCAATATTCGGGCTAGAAAAACGTCAAATTGACCTGGGTAGCCAACCATGAGCACGTCATATTCGCCGCATTGCCGGTAGCAACGTAACAAATTCAGGTAGGCGCGTACCACTCGCCACCAAAAGGCAGGGGAACGCCAGCCACCACTGGCCGTTTGTACCCGATCTTCGATGCCGTGCCATAGCGTTTCGTGGCATTCGATGACCTCAACGCCTTGCGAGCGTAACGCAGTGATCATGGACTTGTTGCGGTTGTATTCAGCGCGATACGTACCAAAATAACATACGCGCAGTGGCTTTTGACTCATGGCAGTACCTCAAAGATCCATACCCGATCCTGGTGATATGCCAGACAGTATGCAGAGCTGTTTTCAAAGAGATTGGGTTGCAAAGTCGGGCCACTGTAGTTGACGCCTCCGGCCTGCTGACCAATGTATACGTAGCGTATGTGATTTTGAGTCAGCAAGTTCAGCGTATCGGCGCTATCTATTTGTTGATTTACTTGCAGCGCCGTGTACAAACGGGTGATTTGCTTGCGTTCTTCTTCTGAAAGGGGCGTTTCGAAACTTGCATTCAATGGACGGATGAGTGGTTGTCGGTGGGCGCTCAGCGCAAGCCACCAACCGCCATCTGCTCCCGCGAAGGTTGTGACGAAGGCAGGAAAAGCATTGATGTAGACCTGATTTCCTGGTTGCGCATGTGCTTGCAGCCATGCACCAGCCCGGACATCAGGACGCGTGAGCATGGCATGTTGATCTGGCCGAATTTCTGCCAATCGAGGGGACAGACCGTAAAGGGCCAGTGCCAGGAATAAAATGACGCTTAGCAAGGCGGGCAATTCGTGCGTAAACACTTTCAAAAGTGAACCGATGAAGATGCCCGCAAAGGCATAAGCGAAGATGAATACTGCAAAGTTGTTGACTGCCCCCGTGCCCGGCAAATGTAGCCAGGCGGGGTTAGCCAACACGAACAAGAATACCATCCATAGTGCGAAAACGGCACCCCATCGGTTTCGTTGCCATAGGGTAATACCAGCGCCCAAGAATAGCGCAAGCCAGAGAGGGTAGGGCAAATACAAGTCCAGGCGTCCGATGCTGTTGTAACTTTGTGTGAATGCTGCCAATGTGTCTGGCGAGTGTCTTAACTGTGTTTGGAGCATGTACAAAATTTGACCGCCAAACACATGCACGAACCACGGTAGAAACAACAGACCGCCCGCTGCACCCAGCATGGCCACATTTGGTAACCAGAGTCGCCATCTTTTTAGATGCAACATGAGGTAGGCTACCAGGGCTAGAACGCCAAAGAGCAGCACCCGGTAGTGCGTTAACCCCAATCCGGCCCATAGCAGCGCCCCCAACGCAAGTTGACGGGGCGTAAGGTTTCGCGACCTGTCAAGCCAGTGCCAGGTGAGCGCGACCACGACTGGCAAAATGACTTGCCCGGCCAGTTGGGTGTAGCGTCCCCAGTTGAGGTAGAACATTGGCATGGGGGAGAGCAAACCAGCCACCAGTACTGCGCCTACGCCAGCCCAGCGGTTGCAGCCAATACGCACTGCCAGCGGATAGAGCACGAACACGGCCAGAATATTCAGGATTTGACCCACCCACAGGGTGGTGAAGCGTACCTCCAATCCGGTCAGCCAGGCAAACAGGGCACTGGCGATGTGGAAACCAAAGTGGTAGGTAAAGGTGGGGATGTTGGCGTAGGGTTGCCACGAGTCGAACAGCCCGCTGTGGTCGAGCAATAACTGGGTAATCATGGTGTGCTGCATTCCGTCACCCCACATTGGCCCCTCCAGCATGCGGATAACCCAAAAACGGCTGAAAACAATCAATGCCAGGAGGAGCACCAGGGTAATGTCGGGCAGCGATAACCGTGCGCGCAGGGTGCTCCAGATGTTTTCATCCTTTGGCAAGAGTCCCCGCTCGGTTTTTTGCCACCTGACGTACCCTCGCCATCCCAGCCATAACAGGGACAACGCGCCGGGCAGCAGGGCATAGCCGCGCCCCAGGCGTAGGTCTATCAGGTCTGTCCACAGCAGCAGGACGGGGTAGAGCGCTAGCCCGATGCCTGCGGACAACGCCAGCCGCACCCAAAAACTGCGCATAGCCAACCCATCTCCCGTAGGGGAAGGAGCGTGGGGAGCGGGGGACTC
>DYKW01000046.1 GCA_020722405.1 Anaerolinea thermophila | reverse complement strand
CTTAGCGTTAAAATAACAAACCACTACCCCGAATTATTGAGATGATACGCATTCCCCGACGAAAACTCAAGCGAACCTGCGGTCGAAGAAGAAACGTCAGCGTCCAGTTTGAAGATAATTGCAAACCATTGGGGCGCGTGGTAGAATGCTATTGCTGGTTTGTGTATCTTTTTGTCAAACCGGCAACCCTTTTTGATGTTTAAAGATATGGAGGTTTTTCCTGAAATGAGCGAGCAGCAAATTGCAACCGAAAAAGTAAAGCGCGGCCTGGCGCAAATGCTCAAAGGCGGTGTGATTATGGATGTGGTCACCCCCGAACAGGCGCGCATTGCCGAAGATGCCGGTGCTGTGGCTGTTATGGCACTGGAGCGTGTTCCTGCAGATATCCGCGCCCAGGGGGGCGTGGCTCGCATGAGCGATCCCGAGTTGATTCTCAAGATTATGGACGCCGTCAGCATTCCTGTGATGGCAAAATGCCGCATTGGGCATTTTGTGGAGGCCCAAATCTTGGAAGCCCTCGGTGTGGATTACATTGACGAATCTGAAGTGCTTACCCCGGCAGATGAACATTTCCACATCAATAAGCACGAGTTCAAAGTGCCCTTTGTGTGTGGCTGTCGTAATTTGGGCGAGGCATTGCGTCGTATTGGCGAAGGCGCCGCCATGATTCGCACGAAAGGCGAGGCCGGTACCGGCGATGTGGTTGAAGCCGTGCGCCATGCTCGCACCGTGTTGGGCGAAATTCGCCGGCTACAAAATATGCCTGATGAAGAACTGATGACCTATGCGAAAGAAATCGGCGCCCCCTACGCGCTGGTCAAGGAAGTCAAGGAATTGGGCAGATTGCCGGTTGTCAATTTCGCCGCCGGTGGTGTGGCAACGCCTGCCGATGCCGCTTTGATGATGCAATTGGGAGTGGACGGCGTCTTCGTTGGCTCTGGCATTTTCAAATCCGGGAATCCTGCCCGGCGGGCAGCAGCCATTGTCAAGGCCGTTACCCACTATCGAGATGCGGATATCTTGGCTGAAGTTAGCCGTAACCTGGGCGAGCCGATGGTCGGAATCAACGTTTCTGCGATGCCAGAGGCTGATCGCATTGCCGATCGCGGCTGGTAAGCCCTGTTTTGAGAACCTATGCGTATCGGAGTTCTTGCCCTGCAAGGTGACTTTGCCGAGCACATTGACGTACTGCGCCGACTGGGTGTAGATGCTATCGAAGTGCGTCTGCCTCAGCACCTGGAAAATCTTGATGGCTTGATCATCCCGGGTGGTGAATCCACCACCATCGGTAAGATGGCGCGGGATTTTGATCTAATGACGCCACTCCAGCAGTTCGGACGAGAACACGCGCTCTGGGGCACTTGTGCCGGCGCGATCTTTCTCTCGAAAGATGCTCACCGCCCGCAACCTTTGCTTGGATTGATGGATATCGTCGTTGAGCGCAATGCCTTTGGTCGACAAGTGAATAGTTTCGAAGTCGACCTGAGCATTCCGGCGCTGCGTGTCGTCGAGCCGGAGGCGCGTCCTTACCACGCAGTGTTCATTCGAGCACCCTTGATTGAAAAGGTCTACGGCGAAGCGCATTCCCTGGCCGCGCTGGATAACGGACGGGTGGTTGCAGCACAACAAGGCCATTTGTTGGCAACCTCTTTCCATCCTGAATTGACCGACGACGACCGTTTCCATCGTTACTTCTTGCACTTGGCGGCACAGCATTCATCGTGATTCACGTTCGCTCTTTTGACTGGCGTGATGTGCCCTCCTTGCACACCTACCGTCACCAGACGCTGTTTTTGGATAGCGCCCTGGTGTTGACGCGCGGCAGGTTGCAGGTATTGGGCGCCATGCTCTCCGCCGTGGCGCTCAATCGCGGGTTATTTACCGCCGTTGCTGAGCACGAATCCCAACCGCATCTGCGCTTGATTGGACAGGTGCTCGTCCGCAATAACGACCCCGCGGCTCATCTCACTTTTCTCTCCCCTGACTCCCTGGTGCGGGACGAGTTTCTCTCACCTTTGGTAACTTTTCTAGCCTATCAAGTGGCCGGACACAATGCTTTGTGTCTTTTGGCGGAGGCCGAACCTGGCAGCCAGATAGCACAAGCCCTGTATGACAGTGGTTTTTCCCCTTATGGAACTCAGCGCGTTTGGCGTTTGCCGAGTCAACTGCCATCGCACAATTCGGAGGGGCAAAACTGGCGTATGGTACGCCCTGAAGATAGAGACGCAATTCAGCGGCTCTACCGGCGTATTGCCCCTCCGCTTTTGCAGAAGGTCTCCGGAACTTTCTTGGTAAACAACAGCGGCTTGGTGCTGCGAGATGGTGATCAGGCACTCGGTTATGTCTCTTTGCGTTATGGCTTGATGGGTGTGGTTGTACAGCCTATTTTGCAGCCCGAAGTCAGTGCTTTCACTGTGGAAAATGTATTCGCAGCCTTGAATGCTATGCCTTTCTTGCGCACTCGTCCGTTGTATATGCTTGTGACCGCAAATCAAGAATGGCTTGAACCCTTCTTGCTAGACCTAGGGGCAGAGGCTGCTGAGACACAAACTTTACTCGTCAAGAATCTCAC
Organism: Anaerolinea thermophila; assembly: GCA_020722405.1. Taxonomy (GTDB): domain Bacteria; phylum Chloroflexota; class Anaerolineae; order Anaerolineales; family DRKV01; genus DRKV01. Next base: position 8,537 of record DYKW01000046.1, on the reverse strand, counting down.
TACCCCGCCATTGCGTGTGCCTGAACGCTATAAAGCGGTTAAAACTCCTGGCTTATTAGCGCTTTAGGTTGCTTGTCGGAGAGACATGAACTTTCACAAATCTTAACGCAAAGTCACCAAAGTGCAAGGACAAGCAACGGGCGTCAGGTGTCAGCGAACAGTGATCCATCCGACCGCAAAATGCAAAGTACGAAGTGTGAAGTGTGGAGTGTGAAGTGTGAAGTGCAAAGTGCAGAATGCAGAATGCAGAATGTAAAACTACCGAACTACCCAACTACCGAACTACCGAACTACCTAACTATCCAACGATGTCTAAACGCAAAATTACAGATGACCTGGATGCACTGCTTGCTGTGTTACCTGAAAACATCGCTAAAGCGGTGTACCGGGCTGATGACAGTGACAACTTGCTTGAAATCATTCTCGATTTAGGGCGAAAGCCTTCTGCTCGATTTACACATGGCGAGATTATTTTGCTCGAGATCGAAGTAGGCCATGCTGATATCGATTATGTTGTAGAACGCATTGGCGATTTCGATGATGATAACCGTGCCGGTTTGGAACGTACCTTGCACCGTATTGCCGCAATTCGCAATCGCAAGGGAGACGTGGTTGGCCTTACCTGTCGTGTGGGGCGTGCCGTCTACGGCACGTTGGATATCATCCAAGATTTGATAGAGGCAGGGAAAAGTGTATTGTTGCTAGGCCGCCCTGGTGTAGGCAAGACCACTTTATTGCGGGAAGCCGCCCGTGTCCTCGCGGAAAGTAAGCGGGTGGTGATTGTGGATACCTCCAACGAAATTGGCGGGGATGGGGATGTCCCTCATCCTGCGGTCGGGAAGGCGCGCCGCATGCAGGTGTCTATGCCCGCTTTGCAGCATGAAGTGATGATCGAAGCCGTAGAAAACCACAATCCGGAAGTGATTGTTATCGATGAAATCGGACGAGAACTGGAAGCCTTGGCTGCCCGCACGATTGCCGAACGCGGTGTTCAATTGATCGGCACAGCGCATGGCAACAGCCTGGAAAATTTGCTGCTTAATCCCACGCTTTCTGATCTCGTTGGTGGTATCGAGTCGGTGACCCTTTCTGATGAAGAAGCCCGTCGGCGCGGTACGCAAAAAACCGTGCTCGAACGTCGTTCGCCGCCCACCTTCGATGTGTTGATTGAAATCCAAACCCGTGACCGGTTGGCGGTGCACCCTGACGTTGCCGAAGCCGTGGACGCCTTGTTACGCGGATATCCGCTTCCCCCGGAGATTCGCAGCCGTACCGAGGAGGGAGAAATTCGTATAGAAAAGACGCCACCCCCGCGGCTTCCCAAAGGGCCGCGAAGCGGGCAGGGGTTTCGCCGGCAAGCCACGGAGGGCGAGCGGCCTGTTTCCCCTGAGGGTAGTAATGTCCACTCGGACCAAGAAACCTATTCGGCCGGGGACAGCCGTCATAAAGTCCGCCATGTCTATGCCTATGGGGTCGCTCGCAATCGTCTCATGCAAGCCGCCCGCAAACTTGGTGTGCCTGTTGTGGTCGAGAAGCAATTGAGCGATGCCGATGTATTGGTGACCTTGCGGACCTACTATCGAAAACGCCAACGCACGGTGGTGGATGCGGAAAGTCGTGGCTTGCCGGTGCATGTCCTGCGCTCCAATACCGTTAGCCAGATGATGCAATTCTTGAGTGATGTTTTTAATCTGGAATCGCAGGAGTTTGGCGATATGGACGTGGATAACGCCTTAGATGAAACGCGTCAGGCAATTTCTGCGGTGCTAAGTGGGAAACGTTGGGTGGATTTACCGCCGGCATCAGCCTATGTGCGCAGTTTGCAGCATCAATTGGTTCGTGATGCAAACCTGGTATCGCATTCCTACGGGCGCGAACCCTATCGTCGAGTGCGTATTTACCGGGAGCAAGGCGAGTGAGCGGTTTTTTCATCACCTTCGAAGGGCCGGAAGGCAGTGGTAAGACCACGCAAATCCCTTTTTTGGCCGAGGCACTGCGCCAAGCCGGTTATCAAGTGCTTACGACGCGTGAGCCTGGCGGCACGCCGATTGGGGACCAGATTCGTAGTGTGTTGAGTGATATAAAAAACACCGCTATGCACCCGCGCACCGAAATTTTGCTCTTTCTGGCCTCGCGGGCGCAACTGGTGTCCGAAGTTATTCGTCCGCATCTGGAAAGTGGTGGTGTCGTGCTATGTGATCGCTATGCTGATTCTACGCTGGCTTATCAAGGCTATGGACATGGTATGATCTTGGATGAATTGCAAAATCTTTTGCTTTTTGCGACTGAAGGGTTAACCCCTGATTTGACCTTTTTGCTAGACCTGGATGTCGAAATTGGTTTGCAGCGTCGTGCCAATGGTGGCGATTGGAATCGCCTGGACGCTTATGAGTTGGCATTTCACCGCCGTGTGCGAGCCGGGTACCACCAACTGGTAAAAAAAGAGCCGGAGCGTTGGGTCGTTGTCGACGCGGCCCAATCGCCCCGGCAAATTCAAGCGCAATTGCAGGCAATTACCTTTCAGCGCTTGCAAGCGCTTGAGGGTATAGCCTAAAAATCATCTTCCGGCACCCCGCCGTCATCACCGGCCAGGTCGGGTAATGCGGACTCGATCTCCTCTGGGCTTTGACCTGCCTCCAGGCGGTTGACAACCTCATGAAATTCCGGGCCTGGGTCTTCGCCCAATTCGCTGCTCATTTGCCGCATCAGGCGTCCCAATGCCTTGGGATCGTCTTCTAACCCATCCAACGCGCTTGGATCGGCCATATTTTCCAAGCGTGATTCTTCGGAGCGGGCGATGCGTACCCTGCCAACTCGGCGCTGAACATGCTCACTTTGACAATGTGGGCAAACTACCGGGTGCTTTCCATATTCAGCATAGGTCATAAATACCTCGAAACGGCGTCTGCAATCCAGGCAGCGATACTCATACGAGGGCATATAACTCACCTCCTAAGAAAATCAAAATTTGTACTATCGTACTTCTTGCTTGCTATTTGATACACGGCGCTTGCTCCCCCCATTATACTCATTTGAGGCAACCTTATGTTTTCTGATTTTCCCCCATTGCATAAAGAACCATTGCTAATTGTCATCTCCGGCCCTTCTGGTGTAGGAAAAGATACGGTCATTCAGCGTATGAAGGAACGGCGTTTGCCGTTTCACTTTGTGGTGACCGCCACGACCCGTCCACCGCGTGTCGAAGAGCAACATGGCGTAGATTATTTTTTTGTCTCGCACGATGAATTTGCGGAGATGATCGAACAGGACGAGCTGTTGGAATACGCCATTGTTTACAATGATTATAAAGGTATTCCTAAGGCGCAAGTACGTGAGGCGCTTGCCAGCGGCAAAGATGTGGTCATGCGCATTGATGTGCAGGGGGCAGCGACGATTCGCTCCCTGTGCCCGGATGCTTTGTTGATTTTCATGACTACCGGTAATGAAGAAGAATTGGAAGCCCGTCTGACAGCCCGTAAAACTGAGACCCCTGAGGGGCTGAAATTACGCATTGCTACTGCCCGTAAGGAAATGCAGCGCATTAATGAATTTGATTATGTGGTTGTCAATCCCAATGACCAATTAGATGAAGCGGTGGATACACTGTTGGCAATTATCCATGCCGAACATCATCGCGTGCAGCAACGTAAGGTGACTCTATGAGCCAATTTTCAACACCGCCTGACGTTGCACCGGCATCTCAGGGAATCCCCATCCGCTTACAGTTGCCAGGAGGTACCCCCTGGGCAGTTTATGGGTTGATGGGGGTGACGATTTTCATTTATTTGTTGCAGGTTGCGGGGCAGTTTCTGTTTGGACAGGACCTGGTAACCGCCTTGGGGGTCAAATATGGCCCTTACGTTGCCGAGGGACAATTGTGGCGGTTGGTAACGCCGATTTTTTTGCATGGCTCCATCTTGCATATCGGTTTCAATATGTATGCCCTGTACGCCATTGGGCCGGCACTGGAGCGTTTTTGGGGGCGAGCACGCTTTTTGGTGTTGTACTTTCTGGCAGGTATTGCAGGCAACCTTTGTTCTTTGTGGTTTACGCCGCAGCCTTCTTTGGGATCTTCTACCGCTATTTTCGGGCTGTTGGCCGCAGAGGGAATTTTGGTGTATCGCAATGGATTCCTGTTTCAGAATCCACGGCGCACGTTGATGAATTTGATCAACCTGGCGATTATCAACTTTGTATTTGGCCTGTCGCCTGGCATTGACAACTGGGGACACCTGGGAGGTTTCCTGGGGGGCGCAATCTTTGCTTGGTTTGGAGGGCCGCTTTTGGAAATCGTCAGTAAGGATGGCCTAACAGCGTACATTCGAGATCGCCGTGAGGAGCGAACGGTCTGGTTGGTGGCGTTGTCTATTTTGGTGCTGATTGGGGCGCTGACCGCGCTATGGCTGACGTTGTAGTCCAGACTGGCCGGCGTATTGTATCTGTATCGAGTATAATCGTCGCTAATGAAAGCCTTTCCCGTTTTTCCCCGTTTGTTCATGGCCTTATTTGTAGGCCTGATACTGATTGTTGGTCTGAGTGGCCTGCCGCAGGGTACCCAGGCTGCCCCACGGGCACAGTTGACGCCTTTTCCCACGCCCACGCCTGGTCCGGATGGCAGTATCTTGTACACTGTACAGCCGGATGATACGCTCTGGCGTGTAGCGGCCATCAGTGGTTTGACGGTAGATGAACTGCGGGCGCTCAATAACCTGAATGCGGATGCGATTATTTCTCCCGGGCAGGTGTTGCTGCTTGGTTTTGGTGGCCCAGCCCTGTATACGCCTACCCCCGGGCCGACCCCCACGCCGCTGCCGATTACACCCACCGCGACGCCTGAGCGTAACACGGCCATATTGTGTGTTCTCATCTACGAAGATGTGAATGGCGATGCCATGCGGCAGGATACAGAAGTGGTTATCTCCGGTGGCAAAATCAGCATTCTGGCGCGCGATGGCGCCACTTCGCTGGAGGCAGAAAGTGGCACGCGCATTGAGGAAGATTGCAATTTCAACCTCTACACCGGCTTTGATCCGGCCTTGGGGTTTACCACCTTCCTTGACCTACCGCCGGGCGAGTACAACATCTCGGTAGGCGTTCCCGATGGTTATCACCCCACGACGTTGATGAATGCCGCATTGACGCTTGCCCCTGGGGATCAAACGTACCTGGATTTTGGGGCACAAAAGGATGACCTTGGGGCTGCTGTTGTGTCGGAAACACCAGCCGCGGAGAGTGGCTCCCCTGGTTGGCTAGGTATTTTAGGTGCGCTTTTGTTGTTTGCCGGTATTGCTTTGGCGTTCTTTGCCAACCGCCTGGGGCGTTGACTGCGCTATCTGCAGGGGAGACGGAACCCCCTGCTATCCCCGGAAAATAAAAATGCGCCCATCAAGGCGCATTTTTTGTCGGTGATGATGATGTTTGAGAGGCGACGACGGGATTCGAACCCGTGATCAGGGTTTTGCAGACCCTTGCCTTGCCAACTTGGCCACGTCGCCGTAAAATAAAGCGGCCCGGACATTTTTCTTGCCGGCCGCTTGTGATGTGTTTGAGCGGGCGATGGGACTCGAACCCACGACCTTCTCCTTGGCAAGGAGACGTTCTACCAACTGAACCACGCCCGCAAAATCGGCCTTAATGTGAAAGCCTTCTTTACTTAGACCGAGAGTGCCGAGAGCCAGAATCGAACTGGCGACACCGCAATTTTCAGTCGCGTGCTCTACCAACTGAGCTATCTCGGCCTGTGGGCAACATCTTTGGTGAGACTATACTGCCCTAAGTGCGCCCCGTATTCTACACAATCGCGCCCTGGTTGTCAAGCAAATTGCAGGCTAAATCGGAAATTTCCACAATTATAGGTTCCAAAGTAGACAATATGCCCCAGCGGGCACGTCCATCGTTCCCCCAGGCGGCGTATTGATTGTCTACCCACAGCACCAATCCCAATGGGGGATGTGGTGCCCAGGGACTGCGACTGACTTCTTGCCCGTCTATTTGCCAGATGACTTGATTGGCGCGCCATATCAGAGTGTAGATGTGCCATTGGGTGGTGTCTATCTCTACAAGGTGGTTTTCCTGTTGGATGAAATGCCCGGCCAGACGGCGCAAGGCGCGCCCCGCGGGGACCCATAAGGTGGCACCCAATAGGGGGATGGCAACCCCCAGTAAGGGCGCGGGTATCCTAGGGGAGGAAAAAACCGAGGTTAACGCGCCGCATCCGGGTTGGTCATCTCGAAAACTGAGTGCGTTAGGCGGAGAAGCAAAGAAGAACCAGGCCGCATTGGGCAGGGTGGGAAAACGGCGTGTACCGCCTTGTAATCCCAGGGACAGGCTAAAGGGGTCGTTCCACAGGCCGAATCCCCATGTGCCGGGAATCATCGCCTGAGATGTGCGGGCGCGTAGTTGCAGGTGGACGCCCGGCTGCCAGGGGAAGAGGGCACGCGGCAGGCCGGTGTAATCGTCTACTTGTGCCAAACGGTAGGTGTGGGCATCTCCAGCCGGCAGGTGCAGTCGCCACAGACCGTTTTCGTGTTGCACTTTTCCCCCGCCGGCGGTATGTGCCTGTAGGTTGTTCATCGCTTCCTTTGGAAAGTAGGCGCGGGGTAGATCACGTCTGCCCCGCCTGATGTACTGTATCCTTTGGCTTCAGGAGAGTTCTTCCAGTTGCGTGAGCAAATCTGCGATGACATCGAAGCCGCCTTGCCAGAAGGCTGCCTTGCGAGCGTCAATGCCGGCATCGTCCAGGATTTCCAGTGGTGCTTTGGAGCCTCCGGCCGAGAGGAGTTCCAGATAACGCGGCTTGAAGGATGCGCCCTCGGTGCGGTATTGCCGGTACAGAGAAAATACCAGCAGTTGTCCAAAGGCGTAAGCGTACACGTAGAAGGGGACGTGATAAATGTGCGGGATGGAAACCCACTCCCAACGGAATTCGTCGGCCACCTGGACGGCATCCCCAAACTGGGTTTTCAGGTTTTCCATGTAAGTCTGCGCGAGGTCTTCCACCGACGCGCCCTGTTGCACCATCTCGTGTGCCTGACGCTCGAAGAGGGCGAAAAAGGTTTGCCGCATGATGGTGGCGTAAGCATCGTCTATTTGACGGGATAGCAAGTTGTGGCGCGTCGAGACATCGGTTTCACCATCCAGTAGGTAATCTACCAGCAGCATTTCGCCGAAGGTGGAGGCGGTTTCGGCCAGCGGTAGGACGGGGTGTTGGGTAAACAAGGTGTGGTTTTGCGCGAGCAGGCTATGAACGGCGTGCCCCAGTTCGTGCGCCAGCGTGGCTACATCATCGGGTTTGCCTTGATAGTTGACCAGCACCCAGGGGGTTAGTTCATTAGAGGCTGTGGCACAGAAAGCGCCGCCGCGTTTACCTTTGCGTACTTCGCTATCAATGTGGTTTTCGTCGAAAATCTGACGCGCCAGGCTTGCCATGCGTGGGTCGAAGCGCTGATAGGCTCCGAAAATTAGATTGGCAGCCTGGTCGAAGGTATAGGCTTTATCGGTGTGCGTCATTGGGGCGTAGAGGTCATAGCGGCGCAGGGTGTCTATCCCCAAGTGACGTGCCTTGAATTGGAAATAGCGTTGGAAGAGCGGCGCGTTGTGTTGGGCGACTTCCAACAAGGTGTTTACTACCTCGTCTGGCAGGTCGTTGTGCAGGTTACGAACGCTGTTGGGTGTGCGGAATTTGCGCAATGTGATGTTTTCGTTGTGCCAGTCACGGGCGATGGTTTGGTATACCTGCCCCAGCAGCGCACCGTCTTCGCCGTATACGCGGTACAGTTCCTGATAGGCACGTGCCCGTAGATCGGCGTCGGATGTCCGAACCAAGGACATCAATTCGCCGCGCGTTAGTTCTTTGGTTTCGCCATTGACTTGCACGCGGAAAACGTAGCGGTTGGTAATGGTGTCGTACAAGCGCTGGAGGGCCTGCGTGCCGCTGACGTTTTTCAAGTTGATGATTTTTTCTTCGGCCTCGGAAAGCGTGTGCGGTTTGAATTTGCGCATGGCTTTCAAGTAGGCCGCATAATCACCGGAGACGGCCAGCAGACGGGCGGCGTTTTCATCATCCAGGGCTTTCCACCACAGGGAGAAGAACAAGGTGCGGTTTTCGAGCGTCGCAAAGAATTGCTCCACGCGGCCTAGTAGGGTTTGGGCGTCCTGGTTTTGCGTATTTTCGGCGAACCATAAACTGGCAAAATTGTACAGATGGTGGGCCTGTTTGTTGAGCGTTTCGTATTCTTGCAAGATGTCGAGAAAGGTTTGGCCGGTGATGGCGTTTGTCAGCGCGTTGCGGTAGCCTTCGAAGGCTTCGACACGCTGATCCAGGTCTGTAAAGGCCTGTTCAACGGCTTGGGGGGCGTCTTTGGGAAATAAGTCGTCCAGACGCCAACGAGTTTGGGTGTAGGTGGGAGTGGTCATGTTTCGATGTCGGATAGTCGCGTAGTCGGGTAGTTGGGTGGTTGGGTAGTTGGGTGGTTGGGTAGTTGGGTAGTTTGGTGGTCAGGTAGTTGGGTAGTTGGGTAGTTCGGTAGTTCGGTAGT
>DYKW01000045.1 GCA_020722405.1 Anaerolinea thermophila | reverse complement strand
ATGAAAAATAATTTTCACCACCAGACATGAAAATCTATTTTCAGATCAGATACGTATAATTAAATGTAAGGGCGATTGTTTGAAAGCGCCCTCATGAAACCGTTTCTACCAAAAAAACTGGAGGTTCACCTTATGGCCTATCTTTTCGTTCCCGGTCCTGTTGACGTTGACCCCGGTGTAGCCATGGCACAAACCCGTGCCATGATGCCGCACCGCAGCGCGGAGTTTGAAACCCTGTTTCGACACGCGGCAGAAAATGCAAAAGCCCTTTTTGGTACACAATACCGCGTGTTTATCAGCACTTCATCCGGCACCGGCTTGCACGAAGCCGCGGTACGCAACTTCTCCAAAGAGCGCATTCTCTCGTGTGTAAACGGGGCTTTCAGTAAACGTTGGTATGACGTAGCAACCACCAATGGCAAAGAAGCGGATAAACTCGAAGTCGAGTGGAACCAGCCCATCACCGCTGAAGTTGTCACCGAAGCCCTCAAAAAGCAACACTACGACCTGGTAACCGTGGTGCAAAACGAGACCTCTACCGGCATGATGAATCCCGTGGACGAGATTGCGGCCGCGGTACATGCCGTTAGCCCGGATACGCTGATTGCCGTAGATGCTGTTTCTTCCCTCGGCGGTGCCCCGATGAAGATGGACGAGTGGGGCATTGACTTTGTGCTCACCTCATCTCAAAAAGCGCTGGCGCTGCCGCCCGGCCTCAGTTTGGGCGCCACCAATGACCGTGCGCTGGCCTATGCGGAAACCGTACCCCATCGCGGCTGGTATTTCGACCTGCTGCGCTTGGAAAAGCACCGCATCAAGAATTCCACGCCCGCTACGCCGGCGGTATCGCTCATTTACGCCCTTGACGTACAACTGGAACGCATCCTGGCAGAAGGCATCGAAGCCCGCTGGGAGCGTCACAAAGCCATGTCCGAACGGGTACATGCCTGGGCCGCGGCACACGGGTTCGAGATGTATGCGCCCGCAGGCTACCGCTCCTACACCGTTTCCACCGTTGTCAACAGCCACAATCTGGACATCGCAGCGCTCAACAAGTTCCTCTTGCAGCGCGGTATGCGTCTTTCCAACGGCTATGGCGATTTGAAGAACAAGACCTTCCGCATCGCGCACATGGGCGAAGTGCACATGGAAGACCTGGACACCTTGCTGACCGCAATCGAAGAATACATGGCGCAGTAGGCTTTCCCGTTCGTGAAAGAAACAACGGCGGTGCGCATGGCAGCAAGCGTGCCGCCGTTGGCGTTCTCGTGCCTTTGTGTCTTGACCGTGAGACAAGGGGAGGGTAAAAAGCCTTTCGCCCCTACGACCCCCTACCCGACTACGTGACTTAAAACGTGATTTTCTTTGCGGCCTTGCGTCTTGGCGTTAAAATAGCACTCCACTCCCCCGAATTTTTGAAATGATACGGAGAGCGATTAAAAAATCTGCGTCATCGTACCCGCAGGGTGAATCTGTGCCATCTGTGGATGAATACCGGCTATCCATCGATTTCGCCAGACTCCAGTCACAAAAATTCTGCGGGCGAGAATAACCCGCTCACCTTCACCAGGCGAATAGCACCCCCGTCGAAAGGACATTGATGAAAACCCACTCCCTGATTTTGCACCTGGATACGCCAGCGTATGGCGGTGAAACCATTGGCCGTTTGCCGGCCGATGAAAACGGGCACCAAAAGGCCGTTTTCGTGCCTTTCGGCCTGCCGGGAGAGCGTGTCCGCGTGCGTTTGGTGGAGGAAAAGCGCGGGTACGCCCGTGCCGAACTGCTCGAAGTGCTCACCCCGGCCGAACAACACCTTTCCCCCCGTTGCCCGCATTATACGCAGTGTGGTGGCTGTCATTATCAACATGCGGCCTACGATTTGCAGTTGAAACTCAAAACCGAGATCGTTCGCGCCCAGTTACAACATCTGGCCGGTATGGACGAGCCCCCGGTTAACCCTATGGTTCCCGCCCCGGAAATTTGGGGCTATCGTAACCATGTTCAGTTTCACCTCACCCCCGAAGGCCGCCTGGGGTTTATGGCTGCTCGGTCTAAAACCGTCATTCCCATCGAAGAATGCGCTTTACTGCATCCGGCCATCGCAGCAACCTGGCCGCACCTGGACATCGAACCATTGCCTGGCCTGGAGCGGGTGGCGTTGCGCGTGGGTGATGACGATGACTTGATGTTGATTCTGGAAAGCAACGACCCCGTTCCCCCCGAATTCGAGGTGGATTTTCCCATCTCGGCAGTGCACCTTTCTCCAGAAACGCGCACCCTGCTCTCCGGCTATTCCGACCAGCAAATCAGCGTGGGCGGACGTGCCTTTCGCGTTTCGGCGGGGGCTTTCTTCCAGGTCAACCTGCCGGTCGCGGAGGCAATGGTCAACCACTTGCTGACCCATTTGCCGTTGCAGGCCGATAGCACCGCTTTGGATTTGTACTGCGGCGTAGGGCTGTTCAGTGCCTTTTTGGCGCCACGCGTTGGGCGGTTAATCGGGGTGGAGGAAAACCCCTGGGCGTGCGAAGATTTTGCCTTCAATCTGGATGCCTGGGATCACGTGGAACTCTACGAGGCTCCCGCGGAAATCGCGTTGCCCTATCTGGTGGATGTGCACCCTCAGGTGGTCGTCGTCGATCCACCGCGGACCGGTTTGGGACGCCGCAACCTGCAAAGCCTACTCGCCCTGGAGGCAGAAACGATCGCCTACGTGTCCTGTGATCCGGCCACACTGGCCCGCGATGCCCGTCATCTACTGGCTGGGGGATACCGTCTGCTGCACATCACCCCTTTCGATATGTTCCCGCAAACGTACCACATCGAAACCATCAGTTTATGGCAGCGCACCTGAATCAACGCGAAACACGGGCTCCAGCGCCATCTTTAAAGGCTCGTCTGTAAACAACTTCCTGATTTGTTGGTTCTTCCGCGTCAAAAGGGGGGAAGGAAAGACGCCAAGGCGCAAAGGAAATTACATTTCAAGTTACGTAGCCGCTTAGTCACGTAGTCGGGGAGTCGGGTGGTAGTAGTAGGGGCGAAAGGTTTTCACCTACGCCTGTTGTCTATTACCTGCCTTCGCGTCTTCGCGGCTTTGCGTTAAGGTTTTAGAGTTTCCCAAAAAGCGATACGGCACGTTCTCCTATGATGGGGCGCGGCGCAATCCCGAAAGACTACAAAAATAGAACATATTTTCTATTTTGTGGTATAATGTCGGTATGGACATTTTGCACCCTGTTCCCTGGCGCGAGACGCTCATCCCGAAAATACAGCCGCCGGCCCCCGTTGAGGGAGAACCACCGCTACGTTACGACCTGCTACGGATGATTTTGCGGCAACTCGGCCCGTTCCCTAACGATACGGTGCTCTTCGGCATGGGCGAAGATGGCTATCCGGTGATTTTGGAAATGAATCGGCCGCGCGCCGGGGCGCTTTGCCTGACCGCGGATGCGCATTGCGGACAATACAACTTGCTGCGCACCGCGCTGTATTCGCTCACCCACCTGAATCACCCTGACGACGTTGGGTTTTACGTCATCACCAAAGATGATGCCTGGCTTTACCCCCTCACCCAACAGGAGCACTGTCTGGGGGTAGAGGCGCCTTACCGGCGCTCGGTGGACGATTTGATTCTTCACCTGGTGGAAGTGGTGGATGCCCGCCGCGCCGGGCGACGCCCCGGACCCAACGTGTTGGTTATCCTGGACGACCTGGGGCGGATTTTGCCCCATTTAGAGGCTGAGTTTCAGCGCGACTTGCAATTTCTGCTGCGCAAAGGGCCGGCACAAGGTATCTGGCCGTTGGTCTACATCCATAGCGCCGATGCCTCGCGCCTGTGGCGAGATTGGATTTCCCTGGCGGGCACGTTGTTGTTCGGGCATTTGAGCGACACGCGACTGGCAGCACGCCTTTCGATCGACGATATGCCGCGCGCCGTTTCACTGTACCCAGGACGTGCGTTTGGCGTCTTTACCGGTGGGCGCTGGCTGCGTTTTGCCATTCCGGCCTTTTTTGATGAAGAGTTGGCTACCTGGCAAGGAGGATTGAGATGAATATCGGCATGTTGTGGTTCGATAACACCCCTCGCGACCTGACCGTCAAAATCCGGCAGGCCGCCGAGTACTACCAAAAGAAATATGGGAAGCACCCCAATTTGTGCTTTGTGCATCCCAGCATGTTGTCCGGTGAAATACCCAAATTGCAGGATATACAAGTGCGTACCGCCCCCACCGTCCTGCCCGGGCATTTCTGGCTGGGCGTGGAAAATCAGCCGGAGGGGCAACTCACTCCTTCGTGAGAATGCCCCGTTCAGGCTTACCAGGTGGGTTTCGTCGTTACGAAGTCAGCGCAGCGGTAAACGTGCTGAGCGCTACCGCCGGATCATTCTCTCCGGTTTTGATGGCCTCGTCCAGCGTAACCAGGGTGTGATAGATGGTCTCTAAATTGGACATCGAGAAGCGCCGCGCCTGAGCGGTGATTTTACGCGCCACGTAAGAGTGGATTTTGAGACGGGCGGCCACATCTTGTTCCTGTCCCCCATCATCGAGCACTTCGCGCGCCAGAAGCAACAGCCGAAATTGTCGCACCACCATGCCAAAAAGCACCATGCCCTCTTGTTCTTCCAGCAAACGGGTAAGCAAGGCCAGCGCCTTCCGCCCTTGTTGCTGTCCCAGCGCATCCACCATCTCGAAGACATTGGTTTCGGCGTTGTTGGTCACCAACAAGTCCACATCGGCTTCATCAATCGGGCGTCGTGCGTCGACATAGGCCAGCAACTTCTCGCATTCGTTGGCTGCGGTATGCGTATCCGAACCGACCAAACTGGCAAGTAATGCTGCTGCCTGGGGCGTGATTTCCCCTTGTTGATTGCCGACGTAATGCTGAATCCAGCGCGCCATCGCTGCGCCGGCCGGGCGCAAAAAGCCGCGCAAAAAGGCCTTTTGGGGATTTTCTTTCGCCCAGCGCACCAGCCAATGGTCCTTGAGCGGTGCCTTGAGGCCGTGCTCTCGGAAGGGCAGTTGGGTGTCATCGAGCGGTTCCTCATCGCACACCAACACCAGGGCGGCCGTCGTTGGCACCTGTGCCAGCAAGTCCAGGAATTCCTGCCGTTGGGCCTGGCTATGCAGGACATTCAGGGGATTGAGCCAAATCACCAGGCGGCGTTCGGCCAAAAAGGGCAGGGCGCCAACCGCGTTGCGTACTTGGCTCAAGGAAACATTGTTCCCTTCCAAACGAGTGGTATTGAGTTCCGCCATGCCCTGCGTATCCAAGCGCGCGGTCATCTCAGCGATTTGCTCCTGGATGGCAAAAGTATCGTTGCCGTGCAAAATGTAAACCGCAGGAACACTCATGATTTCGTCAGCCGCGTGTGTTCACCCGATAAGCCGGGAAATTACCGCGCATGGTACGGCGAATTTCAGTTACCGTTAACGAGCCGGGATGTCCGGAGGTCGTTACGCGCTTCTGTAGCCACAACCCCAGTGGCCGGGAGAAAATCAAGGCGACCGTCGCCAGCAAAGCAGCCAGAGAGAGCCGTTCGGCTTTATCCCGCCAGTTGCTGCCTGCGCCCCACATGGCGGCTGCGCCGGCAATGCCGGCCATACTGCCGCTGGTGACGAAGTTCGTGCCGCAGTTAGGGTGTACCGCCAGGTGGTGTTCTCCTTGTTTCATACGCTGCAAGGCATCTGCTACCGCCTGGGAGACAGCCTCTTCGGGAATGTCTCCCAGCAACCAAAAGCCACCGGTATCGGAGTGCCCGGCCATGCTCAAATGCGGAAAGCGCTCCGCCAACAGGTGCAGGGTGGCGTGTTCCAGGCCGTGATTGCGACGAATACGGGAAACCGGGGGGAAATTCAAGAAAAAGTCGAAGGGGGTACTCATAAAAGTTGTATCCTTTCATCGCAGGAAACATATTGAGATTGATTGTATCACGCGCGGCTGGTCAGGAGTAGCCCAAAAACACCTTAACGCAAAGTCGCGAAGACGCAAAGGTTTTTCTGGATACACGCTGGTTTTAGCGTGAAAACATGGTTTTTTTGCGCCCTGGCGTTCTTCTTTCCTCCCTCCGATGCGGAAGGGTCAGCACACCAGATGCGGTCCCAGGTTTTGAAATGAGTAACTGACTACCTGGTTTCTTAATTCGTGGTAACAGTTTTACGTTGCGAAACGACAATCCATGATCACGTAGGCAGTTACCGAAATGATACAAAAACAGATGCACAAAACCTTGTATTTCAAGTATACTCAAATTTATAGCAGGTTCTTCATAGCCTCAATCCTTGTGTCGTAACAGCCACCCGTTCTACTTCCCTACATCATTTTCACAAGGAGGCACCATGAAATCCACAAAATCTCTGCAACGACGGACTATTGTGATTTTCTTTCTGTTCATGTTGTTGCACCAAACCGACAAATTGCTGATTGGACCGCTCAAATCGCCGATCAGTGAGACCTTCGGGTTGAGCAACTTCCAATTTGGGCTGATTATCACCGGCGCATTAATCGTTGGGACGGTGCTCTATCCACTGTGGGGCTATCTGTACGACCGTTATGCCCGCGCTCGCCTGTTGGCCCTGGCTTCTTTCATCTGGGGTTCTACCACCTGGCTAAGCGCCATCGCCCCAAACTATACCTGGTTCCTGGTGACGCGCGCCTCTACCGGCATCGACGATTCATCCTATCCCGGCCTGTACTCCCTGGTAGCCGACTACTTTGGGCCCAAACAACGCAGCCGGATATACGGCATCCTGCAAATCGCCCAACCCATCGGCTACCTGTTAGGGATGTTACTAGCTTTGATGTTGGCACCGGTCATCGGCTGGCGAACAGTGTTCTACATTACCGGCGGACTGGGCGTGCTGCTGGCGTTGGCAATTTACTTCGGCGTCAAAGAAATGCCACGCGGCCAGAGCGAGCCGGAATTCGAAGAAAGCGGCGAGGTGCCGGCCTTCCACTTTTCCTGGCAGGCAGCGGCCACCATCTTCCGCAAGCCCACCATGTGGTTCATCTTTGGGCAAGGCTTTGCCGGCGTCTTCCCCTGGAATGTGATCACCTACTTTTTCTTCGACTATCTCGAAAAAGAGCGCCTCTACGATTCCAACAGCATTTTGACGACCATGGTGCCGGTCATTTTGGTGATGGCCGCCGGCTTCTTCGTTGGTGGTTCCCTTGGCGATGCGCTCTTTCGCCGCACACGCAAGGGACGCGTGCTGACTTCTAGCGTTGGCGTATTCATGGGCGCAGTGACATTAATGGCTGCTATAAAAACCCCCCTC
Organism: Anaerolinea thermophila; assembly: GCA_020722405.1. Taxonomy (GTDB): domain Bacteria; phylum Chloroflexota; class Anaerolineae; order Anaerolineales; family DRKV01; genus DRKV01. The sequence continues at coordinate 3,855 of DYKW01000045.1, read as the reverse complement.
GAAGCACATGCTACTTTCTTTATCTTCATGCTGTTAGCGGCGCTCTTTATCCCTTTCTCGGCACCTAACGTGGTGGCGACGATTTTCGATGTCACCACCCCAGAAGTGCGCAGCACCGCCCATGCGGTAGAGTATTTCATCGAAAACACCGGCGCGGCCAGCGCCCCGGCATTGGCCGGATACCTGGCTGATAAGACCAGTATGGGCACGGCCATTTTGTGGGTTTCTGTGGTTGCCTGGGCAATATGTTTTGTCATTTATCTGGGAGCGCTACGCTTTATCGAAAAAGACATCCAAAACCTACGCGATGAAATGAGTGCTCGCAGCCTCGCGCAAAATGCCTGACCCTTTGGAGACCTCCCCATGTTCCAACTCCCTTTAGGTGGTAACCTGACCCTCAAGGTGACAGCCGCCGAACAGCGTCTCACAGACGGCGGTTACTTGTTGCGCGGGGAACACATTATCCTGGAACTCCCCTTCCGGCCAACCCGCTTTTATCGCCACGGCTGGCATTCCTGGTCGCTGACGGCCTGGCTGGACAGTAATGCGCCGTTCATTCGCCCGCAACCCTACATTCACGCCCCGCAAATCGACGATCCGCCTATGCTGCTGCGCCCACACTGGCAAAGCGTAGGCTTGACCGCTGTCGAAACCCCCGATGGACAAGTGCTACTGGTCGGTGCGCTCGGCCTGGAAGGGCGGCTACACCTGGATGGCTGTCAATTACATGCGCGCGCGTTGGCTGCTGATGCCCGCTGGTTTGTAGCCCTGGGGGAAGAACAAACCGTCTTTGGCGCGTATGCCCGTCGTCTGGCAGAACACTTTGGGGTTCGCCGTAGCACCCCTCGGCCCCCGCGCGTGTGGTGTTCATGGTATTCCCTGTACGAAAATATCTCCGAACCGGTCATGTTGGCAACCCTGCAAGGGTTGTCCGCTATGCCCTACGAGGTTTTTCAACTTGATGACGGCTGGCAGCAGGATGTCGGGGATTGGCAACCCAATGCCAAATTTCCCTCCGGTATGGAGGCGCTGGCAAGCGCAATTCGGGCAAACGGGAAGCGCCCCGGCCTGTGGTTGGCGCCCTTCATTGTCAAAGAAAGCGCGAGGCTCTACCGCGAACATCCGGATTGGTTGCTTCACGACGAACAGGGAACCCCCGTCTCTGCCGGACACAACTGGAACGCCCCGATGTATGCTCTGGACACGACCCACCCCGAAGTCCAGGCCTGGCTGGAAGAAACCATGCGCACCGTACTGTCTTGGGGATACGACTACCTGAAACTGGATTTCCTGTACGCCGCCGCACTACCGGGTCACCGGCACGTAGACATGCCGCGCGAGCAAGCCTTGCGCGCAGCGCTGACGCTCATCCGCCGGGTGGTTGGTGAAGAGACCTATCTTCTGCTATGTGGCGTGCCCATCTACCCCGCGCTGGGCATTGCCGACGGACTGCGCATCGGTGCGGATACCGCCCCTTACTTCGACAACATCATCGTTACCGCCGGGATGCACAACTACATCACCCCAGGCCTGCAAAATGCAGTGCGTTCTTCGGTCAACCGTCTGTGGTTGGAACCGTTGGTAGACCTTGACCCGGACGTGGCCTTCTTCCGCACCCGCTACAACATGTTGCAACCAGAAGAAAAAGCCTGGGGGCAGGCGCTGGCACACATCTGCGGCTTCAAAGCCACCTCCGACCCGTCCTTTTGGATGGAAGCGGAGGAACTATCCAGCCTGCAAACCTTTTGGGAAACATGGCCGTCCGTCACGCGTCTGGGACGCTACCGCTTCGAGATTGACGGGCGAGAAGTGGACTTTTCCCCGCTCATGCCGCTACCGAGTTGGCCTGCGGAATTGTAAACCGGATACCCCGCACAAAACAGAAGCGCGCAGTTTTCACTGCGCGCTTTTTCTATTCCACATGCCAGCAGGGGGGCGTCAACTTGTCCCCGCCGGTTGTCGCGCGCCAACCGGGCGCACGACCGTAGCACGCAAAAAGCCGGCGTACATGAGGGCGGCTCCCAGAAATTCGCTCAGGTAAAGCCAATCCGCCAACCCGGCCTTGATAAATGAACCGGCCATGGCAGGCATCAATGCGCCGGCAGCAATCAGCACGTTGCCCACCATGCGATCGAAGAGCACTTGCTTGCGCCAAAATAGGAAGGCCGAATACAAGGCACCCCCCACCAGCCCTAACGTACCGTAAATGTTCAAAATAATCGTCAAGAAAATCATCAGACCGTTACGGGTCAGAATCTCCTTGTACTGCATCGAGACCGGCTGAGCGGGGTCGAAACCGGCCGCAGCGGAAGAAACCACCGGCGCGGTCAGGACTAACCAGGCGGCCACAAGAGAAACGACGGTCAAAATTTTGGTCAGCGTTGGGGCGACGCCGCGCTTGCGCACCAGGAGATGGATTGACCCTTCCCCCAGCCAGGCCGCGGTCAGCATAGCACCCATCAGGTACCAGGTTTTGAGCGCCAGGGTGTTAAACTGAAAGGACAGGATGACCTCGGTCAACGTCCCCAGGCCATACATCACCAACCCCAGCCCCCACAGCAACAAATGCGTGCCGCGTTTGTAACGGAAACGGTTCAACACTGCGGCCGCAAACGCAAAGGTAACCAGCGTGGAAAAAATAGGAAAGTAAGTGTGCATACCTTTCATCCTTTTCGTGAGAAGTTGATATCACCTCAAACCGCAGGGAAGACTCCAACAACAGATACCCCGACAACCACCAGCGTAATCAGCAGCCCCAGTAGGAGCAGCCCCCAAATAACGCCCATCAAGCGATTCCGCCGGGAGTCAAGCGGCTTGCGCGTGGTTTCCGTTTTTTTGTTGGGAGTGGTCATAGACTTCGAACGTCTCCAACAACGAAAGCAACACCTGGTCGGTAAACGCAATGACCCGCTCCATCGCCACCCGCCAGGTAGCGGCGGTGCTCACCGAGGCCGCTTGATAGGATTCCATCAACGCAGCCATCACCATGTTGCGGAAAAAAAGAAAAGCCTGCGTGGCATCCATCAGGCTAAGTGCGTTCAAATGCGCGCGGGAGGCGTACTCATAGCCCAGCGCCCTGGCCTCTGCTCGCGCGCTTTCCGGCGTCCCAGAAAGGGAGGCAATCAACCCTTGCAACAGATTGCGTCCGCTCATGCGATATTGCATGCGAGCATGTTCGTCCAGGCAGGCATACCACGATTCATTCTCCAATTGTCCTTCGCTAACGGTCAAACGGATATTGCGCAATGCCTGATAAAACGATTGCACAATCACGTTGGGGTTATCCTCACCGGCGCGGGATTGCATCCAAAGCAAAATTTCATCCCGGCGATAACGCCGATGCCCGCCGTGGGTACGGTGTACGGGCAATTTACCCTTATTCGACCAATTGCGTACCGTGCCAGGATGTACGCCAAGCAACGCGGCCGTTTCAGACAAGTTAAGCCATTCTTTGTTATCGGTGGGCATATCATTTATCCAAAGGGAATCTCCTCAATATCTCAGGATCAAAGGTGACAGTCGCCTCATCAACTTTATTGAAAAGACACGCCAAAGCGAAATAAAAACAGGCTAAGTTTATCCCCAATCCTCGCCCTGTACAATGTAACTTTATGCAAGTTTTGGCTGAAAATCTGATAAGATTCCCCAACTGGAGTAACGCCCCAATGAATTTTAGAGGGTAGGTAAGGGCAGTGCCTTCGCCTACCCCAAAAACACGCACCATTTTTATCGTACAGCCATGTGTAAATTCACTCCTGATAAGGAGGGCTCAGCAGAGGCGGCTCCCATGCCGCCGGATAGTTGAGTAGTTGGTATCTGATCTGAAAATAGATTTTCATGTCTGGTGGTGAAAAT
>DYKW01000044.1 GCA_020722405.1 Anaerolinea thermophila | reverse complement strand
AACTACCCAACTACCCAACTACCTCCTCATGTCTCTCGATCTATCCATCCGCCCCCACCGCCATACCTTTCCGGCAGACGTTTCGGTCACCGCGCTGGCAGAAACGCTTTGCGCGCTGGCAAATGTCGGAGGCGGTGAGATTTTTTTAGGCATTAGCCCTGGTGGAGGCAGCATTTCCGGCGTCTCAGACGTTTCCGAAACTTCCGACCGGGTTTTTCAGGCAATTTTGCGCATTCAGCCGCCGCTGGTGCTCCCCATGCCGCACCCGTTGACGCATCAGGGACAGACCTTGTTGCAAATTACTGTCCCGCCGGGGTTGCCGCACGTTTACAACCTAGCCGGGCACTACCTGACGCGTGACGGCGCCCGTAACGTGCCCATCTCCGGCGGAGAATTGCGCCGTTTACTGGTGGAACGCGGCGAAATTTCTTTCGAGAGCCTGTTGCCCCTGGGTGTGATGTGGCAGGACTTGGATGAAGAACAGATCGAAGCCTACCGGCAAACCCTGGGGCTGCCGGAAGATACCTCCCCACGAGAGATGTTGCTGAAGCGAGGTTGTGTCGCGCGTAATGAAGATGGCGAAATGCAACCTACCTACGCCGGGCTACTGCTCTTTGGGCGCAGCCCGCAGCAATGGTTGCCTAGCGCCAGTATCCTGGCCGCGCGTTTCACGGGCAGTTCTTTCGAAGATGTCTTTCTCAAGCAGGAAATGGGGGGATCGCTGGTGCAGCAGTTACGCCGGGCCGAAGCCTTTTTGCGGGACCACTTACCGCGCATCGTGCACATGCAAGGCATGGCACACGAAGAAAAACCGGCCTACCCTTTCGAGGCCGTGCGTGAGTTACTGGTCAATGCCGTGGCTCACCGTGATTACAACCAGCAGGGCGATAACATTCACCTCAACTTGTTTGCCGACCACTTGGAGGTGCATTCCCCCGGCGGCTTGCCTGGCCCGGTGACGTTGGATAACCTGTTACAAGCGCGCTACTCGCGTAATCCGGTCATCGTGCAGGTGCTCTCCGACCTGGGCTTTGTGGAGCGCCTGGGCTATGGCCTCGACCGTGTCGTCGCGACGGTGCGCAACGCCGGTTTGCCTATGCCGCAATTCGAGGAGGTGGCCGGTTCCTTCCGTGTGCATCTGTTTGCCGCTTTGCCGCAACCCGATGTGCCGCAATTGTCGCAAACCTATGCCGCCGATGGGCTTAATCCCCGGCAAGAGAAACTGGTGGCCTATTTGCTGCGGAATCGCCGCATCACCAACCGTGAATATCAACAATTGTGCCCCGAAGTCCACGCCGAAACCCTGCGCCGTGACCTGGTCGATCTGGCGCAACGGGATATGATTCTCAAAGTAGGTGCCAAGCGCGGTACATACTACGTTCTCAAACGACGGAGAGGCTCATGAAATACCGCTTGCTTGTGGTGCTTTTTTTGTGGATGACGAGCGCCTGTGTGCGCGCCTACCCCGGAAGTACGAACCCCCCTCAGGGGAGCCTGCCCACCCCTGTGGTGACGCGGGGTACGGACGCCCTTTCAGGTGGCGCGGCAACCCCGGGGATGGCAGCCACCCCAGGGTCCGGTCAGCCTGTGTCCCCCGGAACAACGGAGACGCCCTCAGAGGGCGTACCGCCGCTGTCCATGCCGGTTCCGTATGCGGTGGTGTTGGTGTCTCCTGAAAGCGGTTTGAACCTGCGTGCTGAACCCTCCCTAAACGCACCGGTTCTGGCACTGTTGCCTTACGATGCGCGTGACCTGCGCCCTACTGGAAACCAGCAACAAGCGGAAGGAGTCACATGGGCGGAGGTCGAAACGCCCTTTGGGACAGGTTGGGTGAGCGTGGCTTATCTCAGCGCACAGATGGCACCGGACGCTTTTTGCCGTGACCCGCAGGTGCAGGCGCTGGTAGAGGCATTTGTGCAGGCGGTGCAGGCGCAGGATGGGGCCGCCTTGGCCGATTTGGTCAGCCCGCTACACGGCCTGACGATTCGCCACGAGTGGTGGAATCCAGAAGTAACCTTTCGTGCCGATGAGGTTGGTGGGCTGTTTTCTGCCGAGAAGGCGTATGATTGGGGCATACAGGATGGCAGTGGCGAGGCGCTGCAGGGGACGTTTGCCGATGTGATTTTGCCGCGCTTGCAAGATGTGGCGCAGGGTGAGTTTGTGACCGCCTGCAACACGCTGACCAACGGCGAAGCAACGGGAAATACCGCCGGCCTGGTGACCTGGCCGTACCCCAATTTGCAGTATATCGCCTTGTATCGCTCGGCGCCGGCCGACCAGGAGATGGATTGGCGCACCTGGGCTTTGGGCATTGTGTGGTGGCAGGGACATCCCTATTTGGCGGCGTTGGTGCAATACCATTGGGAAATTTAGGAGGAAGAAGATTTTGTTATGGTTTTTTCATGAATATTTTGAGGAAAAATAGTACGATGTACACTGTGCCACAGAACCGTACTACCGGACTATGCGACTAAGCAACTACGCGACTTAAAACGCGATTTTCTTTGCGACTCTGCGTCTTAGCGTTAAAATAGCAAACCATTACCCCAAATTTTCGAGATGATACACGGAGACATTGTAAGGGCGAGGCTCGAAGCAATCTCTCCGTGGAATGCAAAAGGATAAATAAATGGCTGTGAAAATTCTAGTTCTCGAAGATGACCCTCAGTTACAAGAAATCCTGGAGCGTGCCCTCACGCGTTATGGATACCAACCGGTTATCGCCGGCTCACTGGCAGAAGGGGATGAGAAAGTATCCGGTGGACCGTATGCTGCGTTGCTGTGCGATATGCGCTTGCCAGATGGCAATGGCCTGACTTTTCTAAAAAAACATGGCGAGGACTTTAAAAATGCCGGTACACAAATTGTCGTTGTTTCTGCTGAGCCACAATACGGAGATTTGACTGCTGAATTGGGCGTGGATTTTTTCCTTACCAAGCCCATCTCCTTGCAAATGTTGAGTACCTTGCTGTCTCGCCTTTTGGGACTGCACACGATGAACAATGAGATTGTCGATGAATAAGTTATTCGAACCCTGGCTGACTCGCCTGGATAGCCGCTTGGCAAAATACACCCTGGTGGGGCGTATCCGCGCGATTGTGACGTTTGCGCAGTGGATACTGGCATTCTTCCTGGTAGGTACATATTCCTTTAGTGTTGTGCACATGGAACAACGCAACGCCGCAGAAAGATTGCAGAATGAAGCCCAACTGGTGCAGAGTCATATTGCGGAATGGCAACATCGTACACTCGTTGAGGCGTCTTTTATTGCTGAGGTCAGTGGTTTGGCGCAGGCAATCACCTCGGGCAATAAGACATTGGCAAGCGAAATCGTTTCGGACCGCATAGCCGCTTTGGCGTTGAATAATGTGGCTGTGGTAGATGCCGAGAGGCGATTTGTAGTGGAGTTTCAAGAGGGGAATGTTTCTGAATTTGCTGGCGAGGATGAAGTGCTTGGGCGTGCCTTACAAGGTGAAAACGTCCAGGTTGCTTTGCTGACGTCCGTTGAGCCGCGACAGTATCTTTTAGCGGCCGCCGTCCCTTTATATGATGAGTATCGCAACATTGTGGGGGCAGTGTTGAGCGGGCGATTGATTGGTGGCTGGCAATTACGCGCCCTGGTGTTTTTCAAAAGTGATGTGCACACGGCCTTGTATTACAATGGCGCCTTCCTTTTCGATGATGGCCGCCGACGTCCGGCAGCGTTGCAGCATTCCTTGGAAGATCGAGAATGGGTGCAACAAGCACTGACCGGTGGTGAACCTGTTTATCGCCTTTTTTCAATGCTATCAATTACCAGACCTTTTGCAAGCGTATACCTCCCGTTGGACATTGGTGGTGATGCACAAACGGTGCTGGCGTTAAGCATCGACATGCGTCCCCTCATTATTTATGAATGGACGATGGCGCTTATTTTTACTGCCCTGTTGTTAGGAGGGTCAACGATTTTGAATAGGGTAGTAGCGGGTAGTATTCAACGTAGTGTCTTGCGACCGTTAGGCATCCTGTCGAAATCCGTGGAAGCCGTGGCTCAGGGGGAGTATGTACAGGATGTGCCGGTGCTTTCTAATGATGAATTAGGACTTTTAGCGCAAAACTTCAACCGTATGTCGGCCGCGATTCGCGAACGAGATAGGCAGCTGCGTGAATTCAACCGTTCCTTGGAAGCCCAGGTTGCCGAGCGCACTAAGGAAGGGCGGCGCATGATTGCCGCTGTACAAGCCGCAGCCAATGCCGTGGTGATTACCGATGTGCAGGCGGTAATTCAATGGGTTAACCCGGCTTTTACCCGTTTGACGGGGTACACTTTCGAGGAAACCATTGGGCGTCCCATCAGTATTCTCAAATCAGGGATGCAGGGGGAGGAATTTTACCGTCAAATGTGGACTGCGATAGAACGCGGCGAGGTATGGAAAGGTGAAGTTATTAATCGTCGTAAGGATGGTTCATTGTATGTCGAGCACATGACCATTACGCCGGTGCGAGATGAGCAGGGGAAAGTGTACGAGTATATCGCCATCAAGGAGGATATAACGGAACGTCGGCGATTACTGGATGAATTGACATCTGCTCGTGAGCAGGCGGAAGCCGCAAACCAGGCGAAGAGTCAATTCTTGGCAAACATGAGCCATGAATTCCGTACTCCTTTGACGGCTATCATCGGCTATACCGAATTGCTGGAAGAAGATGCGCATGACCTTGGTTACGACGGGGCATTGCCAGACCTCCAGAAAATTCGCCAGGCAGGGGAACATCTGACGGCATTGATCAATGCGGTATTGGACTTGTCGAAAATCGAAGCCGGCTATATGCAATTGGATGTGCTTACTTTTCCGGTGAATAGCGTGATTAAAGCGGTGGTTGCTACCGTTGAGCCGCTGTTCATTAAAAAAGGCAACCGGTTCGCCTTGGACGTGCAATCTGAATTAGGGGAAATGAGCGCCGATCCTACCAAAGTGCGCCAGATTTTGATTAACTTGTTGAATAATGCCAACAAATTTACCCAGCAGGGTGAAGTTACCTTACGTTTTCGCCGTTTCGAAGATGAGAATGGTAAAGCGTGGGTAGAATTTCAAGTGCAAGATACCGGTATTGGCATATCGCCGGAAAAACTAGATAGTATTTTTGATGAATTTGTACAAGTTGATGTCAGCGTGACGCGTGAATTTGGCGGCACAGGGTTGGGGCTGAGTGTGAGCAAACATTTCTGCGAGATGATGGGTGGCAGCATTTGGGCTGAAAGCGAGCCTGGAAAGGGCAGCACCTTTACGGTTCGGTTGCCGATGGTCGTAGAACCTTCTCCGGAAACCTAGTTGGAGCATCGTGCAGAGGCGGCGTCCACGCCGCTGGATAGAGGATACCTATGATGACAAAAACATTTCGCATCTTGTTGATCGAAGATCACCCTATGAATCGAGACATGCTGGTGCGTCGGCTGCGGCGCCGTGGCTTTTATATGTTGGAGGCGGTAGATGGCCTTCAGGGAGTGGCAGTGGCTCGTCAGCATCACCCAGACCTTATTCTGTTGGATATTAGCATTCCAGAGATAGATGGCTATGAAGTTGCCCGTCGCCTCAGGGCCGATCCGCAAACCGCCGGTATTCCCATTGTGGCTTTGACAGCCCACGCGTTGGAGGAAGACCGTCAACGGGCGTTGGATGCAGGTTGTGACGAATACACAACCAAGCCGGTGGATTTCAAGGCATTGTTGGCAATCATAGAGCGCATTTTACAGGAGCATACGGAGGCATGACACACCAACCGCGTCGCGTCTTGATTGTAGACGATCAGTCGATCAATCGTGATCTTTTGGCACGCCATATCCGCCACATGGGGCACGAAAGCGAGATGGCCGAAAATGGGCAGGTTGCACTGGAAAAACTGCGCGCCGGATACTTTGATCTGGTGCTGTTGGATATTATGATGCCCGTGATGAGCGGTTATGAAGTTCTAGAGCACATGCGTGCAGATGAGGCCTTGCGTAATACCCCCGTCATTGTTGTTTCCGCTGCCACAGATCAGCAAAGTGTGGTGCGTTGTATCGAATTAGGCGCTACGGATTACTTATTCAAGCCTTTTGATCGGGTGTTGTTGCGCGCGCGTGTCTCAGGCAGTTTGATGCGCAAGGCATGGCACGACCAAGAACAAGAATATTTGCGTCGTATCGAAGAATCTCAGATGCAATCTGAAAAATTACTGTTGAACATCCTGCCCGCGCCAATTGCGACCCGGCTCAAGGCCGGAGAAGAACCCATTGCCGACCAGATTGAAGATGCAACCGTCTTGTTTGCCGACTTGGTGGGATTTACGGAGTATGCTGCTAAGCGTTCCCCCGCAGAAGTGGTGAACGCGCTCAATCGAGTGTATACCCACTTCGATGATATTATTCGGCGTTATCAACTGGAAAAAATAAAAACCATTGGGGATGCCTATATGGCTGTAGGCGGCGTGACTTTCCCCCTGGATGACCACGCTCATCTGAGTGCTCATGCTGCGTTGGAAATGCAAGTTGCCTTGCATCGAATCAACGCCGCTTTGGGAACCAATTTGCAAATACGCATTGGCTTGAACAGTGGCCCGCTGGTTGCAGGCGTAATTGGGAGACATAAATTTTCTTACGATGTGTGGGGAGATACTGTCAACACGGCCAGTCGCATTCAGAGCATAGCCGAACCGGGGCAAATACGCGTCTCGGTGGGCGTGTATTTGCGTATTCGGGATGTGTTTGAATTACAAGCATTGCCTCCTATGGAGGTCAAGGGAAAAGGCATGTTAGAGACCTATATTCTGTTGAAAAAGAAGGAATAGGGGATATGTTTTGGAACATCAACACCTACGTTGTGCTTGCCCTGTTGCCACTGTTGATAGAAATTCCATTGGCATTGTTTGCGTGGCGGCGACGGTACATCCCGGCAGCGCTTCCATTGGCACTACTCAGCCTGGCATTGGTCGAATGGTCCTTAGGTTACGCCCTGGAATTGGGGAGTGCGCAGGCCGAGATTTTATATTTCTTTGTGCGGCTGGAGTATGTTGGTATTTCGTTGGTCTCCCCGTTCTTTTTTTTGTTGGCAATGCGACGCGCCGGCAGCCTCGCCTGGCCGGCGCCGCACCGCATAGCATTGGTGTTGATTATCCCGGCAATTAGCATCCTGATTGTGTGGACGCCGTTTTCTACCTGGATGTGGCGCTCGTTGGGGGTAGAGCAGGTGGGAACGCGCTTGTTTTTCGCCCCTTCTTCTTATGGCTGGTGGTTTGTCGTCCATACGTTGTATGCTTATGTGTTGAACGCAATTTCGACGGTTGTACTCATGCGCGCCCTGGTGCGCTATCCGGATGTGTACCGTGGACAGGTGGCCAGTTTGTTGGTGGCTGTCTCCATGCCATGGATTGGCAACTTGCTTTATCTACTTGGCTTGAATCCTTTCCCACGGTTAGATTTGACGCCGTTCATGTTTGGTATCAGCGCGGCAGCGATGGCTTTCGGCATTTTTCGCTTCCGACTGATTGACATGGCCCCGATTGCATCGGATATCGTACTGAAAGATATGTCTGATGGGGTGATGGTGGTAGATACAAAAAATCAGATCGTGGACATCAACCCAATTGCGGCCTCCTGGTTGGGCTACACGCCGGATGAATTGCGAGGGCGACTGATACAAAATGTTTTTGCCAAGTGGGCTCATGTGTTGGAACGCTTCCAGCAGGTAGAACAAGGGCATTTCACTTTTGACATCTTGGACGGCGAGACGAAGCGTTTCTTTGATGTGCGGGTTTCTCCTTTGCACGCTGCTCGGATCGCACCAGTCCTTGGGCGCGTTTTCATTGTGCGCGATATAACCAACGAGCAGCGTTTGCGGCTGGAGTTGGAGCGTGTTAACCGTTTTCAGCAGGCAATCAATAATTTGTTGCGAATCTTACAGGGCGATGAATCATTGGAAGATGCTCTGCAACGTGCGCTGGATATTATTTTGGAGATACCCTGGTCGCGGATTGAGAGCCAGGGGGGGATTTTCCTTTCTGAAGGAGAACCACCACACTTAAAACTGGTGGTACAGCGCAATCTGCACCCTACTATACTGCACACGTGCCAGCAAATCCAGTATGGGCAATGTCTTTGTGGGCTGGCTGCCTTAAAAGGGGAGATTTTGTACACTGGACAGATAGATGAACGCCATGAGATTTGTTACCATGACATGCAACCTCATGCTTGTTACAACGTCCCTATTCGCGACAATGAGCGCACTTTAGGCGTCATCGTTTTGTATGTGCCGGTTGGTCATACCAGTCAGCCGGATGAATTTGACTTTTTGCAAGTTGCTGCCGAGACTTTAGCGCGCATTATCGAGAAAAAGCGCACCGAGGAAGTCATTCGGCGTCATGCGCTAACGTTTACCAATTTATCTGAAAGCGTGATTATCACGGACCTGAACGGGAAGATCATAGATGCCAACCCGGCGACGGAACAAATGTTTGGCTATAGCCGGACCGAACTTTTGGGTCAGCCTGCAGATGTGTGGCATCATCCAGATCAAAGGGGCGAACGAAATGTCGAGATTCGAGATGCCTTAGAAAAAGTCGGACGTTGGAAGGGTGAAATCCACTTCTTGCGCAAGGATGGCATGGACGGATGGGTAGAAGTCGTTGTGGTGCCCCTTAAAGACGTGATGGGTCGGTGGGTTGCTACCATTGGAGTGAGTCGGGATGTGACGGAGTCGCGTCGCGCCCGTTTGGCGTTAGAGGATCAGAAACGGTTGTTCGAGAACCTGGTAGCTGTAGCCCGCGCCGCCTCTGCCTATCCAACACTGCAGGCAACATTGCGCAATGCGCTTGATGTCGTCGTTAAAATAGCCGGTGCGGACAAAGGAAGTTTGTTCGTATTAGACACCAAACAACGAGTCACAGCCAGTATTTTGGCGCGTGGACCGGTAGAGGATGTTGAACAGGAACGTTCTGTGGTTGGTAAGGTCATGGATGAAGGCCTGGCCGGTTGGGTATGCAAGCACAAGCAATCCGCCCTAATCCAAGATACCCGCCTGGATGAACGTTGGACCACTTTCCCAGACCAACCCTACGAAGCCCGCTCGGCGCTTTGCCTGCCGATTATGTTGCGTAAAACTTTAGTAGGTGTCCTGACTTTGGTGTCTGTCACCCCCGGGCGCTTTACCAACGAACACCTGCATCTAATGGAGGCTGCTTCTGACCAAATTGCATTAGCGTTGCGCAATGCCCAAATGTATGAAGAGCAATACACATTGGCTACCAAACTGGCTGAGGCCCGCGATGCCGCGGAGCGCAGCAACCGGGCGAAAAGCATCTTCCTGGCAAATATGAGCCACGAATTGCGAACCCCCTTGAATGCCATTATCGGCTATAGCGAACTCTTGCAAGAAGAATTACTCGAGGCCGAGCACACGGATTCGGCAAATGATGCGCAGTGCATCACCATTGCTGGCCGTCAATTGCTTGAGTTAGTGAACGATGTGTTGGATGTTTCCAAAATCGAAGCCGGAAAAATGGATTTGTATCTGGAAACTTTCAGCATCGCCTCGCTCATCGATGGGGTACTTGATATCGTGAAGCCGTTGATAGTACAAAGAAGCAATCGCTTGCAGGTTCACCTGGATTCATCTTTGGGTGATATGACTGCCGATCAGACAAAAGTGCGCCAGATACTGCTGAACCTCTTGAGCAATGCTGCCAAGTTCACGGAAGATGGGGAGGTTAACTTGCGTGTGACGCTGGAACCCGATGGAGAAGTGTGCTTCGAAGTGCAAGATAGCGGTATCGGTATCTCTGAAGAGCAATTGTCCCACTTGTTTCAGCCTTTCACGCAGGCCGATGCTTCTACTACGCGCAAATATGGGGGTACCGGCCTGGGGTTGGCCATTGGTAAGCATTTTTGTGAAATGATGGGTGGGCGAATTGAGGTGAGTAGCCGCCCCGGCGAAGGCAGTGTTTTCAAGGTATTTTTGCCACAAACCGTGCGCCCATTACCTGCGGCCTCAAGTTCAGGGGAGTAATTCGAAAATTTGTAGTGGGGCGCTCAACCCTTTGAGTTGTACCGCTTCCAAGGGATGACAGGGAACCCGTCCCGCGACCCGCTGGTGGATAGCCTCCCCTAAGATAATCTGACCCGGGCGGGCGATGCTCTGCAAGCGATACGCCACGTTTGTTGTGGTACCGATGGCCGTGTAGGATAAGCGTTCCCTGTTGCCGAGATTCCCTACCACCACCGGGCCGCTGTTGACTCCTACCCCAAAGCGTAATCCTGATTCGCCGGCATTAATTCGAGCCAATTCGCGGGCACACTGCAATGCCTGGAAGGCATGGTCGGGTTGGGGCTCTGGCGCGTTGAACATCAACATGGCCCCATCGCCCATGAATTGATTGACTGTACCGCCATATTCGGCTGCGACCGATATGACAGTAGCCCATAAATAATTCAGCGTTCTGAGCACTGTTTCGGGGGAACGTGCCTCTGCCCAATGGGTGAAATTGCGCACATCGGCGAAAACCACACTGATTTCTCGGCGCTCACCACCAGGCAGTGCTTTGCGCTCGTCCCGCAGCATCTCGTCCACGATTGCGGAGGGGACAAATCGTCGTACAATGGTATCCAACCGGGCGCTGCTTTGCTGGAGTTGCTCGCTGAGCAAATGTAACTCGTTGCGGGTCTGCGTGATGCGTTGTTCCAGATTGCCTTCGGCAGTAACGTCACGCGCGAGCAAAAGCAATTTATCCTGGTAAACGTATACTTCCAGGGTCAGGTAGGCAGCCTGTTGTTCCGCCACCTGGCGGAATATGCGCTCTATGCGCACCGGTTCCTGCCCTGCGTGTAGATTTCTCAGTGCGTCATCCAACCCAATAAACTCCGGAAACAAATCGGGGAGCGCCTGCCCTTCCAGCCGGTCAGAAATTGACGACCATACCCAACGCTTTAAGCCGGGGGAATGGGTTTCGATACGTAATTGCCTGTTGCACAGGGCATAATCTGTGCCGGTGGCATGTAATAGAAATTGAGTAAAAGCATCTGCTGTCATTGGGTTTCCCTCCAAGTGTGGGGAAATTATTGTATAATCATGCTGTATTTAGTATCATCTCAAAAAGAAGGGGAAACGTCCCGAAGGTTTCTTCAAAAAGCTGGTT
>DYKW01000228.1 GCA_020722405.1 Anaerolinea thermophila | reverse complement strand
GGGAGAAGTCAACCTTTGGGACGAGATATTGGGAAACGGGAAAACCATAAAGGGCGATGAATCTTTGGGTGCAGGCGCACCTGAAAGTCCGGCCTTGTTTCCTGAAGGGTGAGATTTTCTTTCAGGCATTGTAATTTAACGTAAAATCATCTAAAATACGCATATTGTCCGCCATCATGATGACGGGAAAGGGTAAGTTTTTTACATCGTTCGTTTCCGAGGAGAAGTCATGGCAGAGCTTGCAGCCCCTATCAACGATAAACGTGAAATTTTTGGTTGGGCCATGTATGACTGGGCCAACTCCGCCTTTAGTACTACGGTGGGGACGGTCTTCCTTGGCCCGTATCTGGCTTCTTTGGTTGCTACGGCAGCCGAGGCCAGCCCGGATGGTATGGCGCATTTCTTTGGCTTGCCGGTGGCTCCGGATTCTTTCTTACCGTACGCGATTTCTTTTTCGGTGGTGATGCAGGTCTTTCTCTTGCCGATTTTGGGGGCGATTGCTGATTATTCGCACCGCCGTAAGCGGTTGATGCAATCTTTTGCCACCATTGGCGCCTTGGCAACCATTGCTTTCTTTTTTGTTACCGAGCCGTTGTGGTGGTTGGGGGCTATTTTGTTCGTGACGGCAAACCTGGCGTTTGGGGCCGCGGTGGTGTTTTACAACGCCTACCTGCCGGATATTGCCAGCGAAGACCAACGCGACCGGGTCTCTTCTTACGGTTGGGCGTTGGGTTATTTGGGGGGCGGTCTGTTGCTTTTCTTTAACTTGATTTTTTATCAGATGCGGGAAACATTGGGGGTGCCGACCGGGCTGGCGGTGCGCATCAACCTGGCCTCCGCGGGGGTGTGGTGGCTGGGATTTTCTCTCATCACCTGGACGCGCCTGCGCTCTCGTCATGCGGCGCGGGCTTTGCCGGAAGGAGAGACTTACTTGAGCATTGGGTTCAAGCAGTTAGCGCGTACGTTAAAGGAAATGCGCCACTACCCTGAGACGCTCAAATATTTGTTGGCGTATTTTCTTTACAACGACGGTATTCAAACGGTGATTGCTGTTGCGGCCACGTTTGCGGCTGCTCCGCTGGTGCGCGGTGGCCTAGAGATTGAGCAGGGCACGCTCACCATGGTGATTTTGATGATTCAGTTTGTGGCCTTTGGCGGCGCGCTCTTTTGGGGTAAACTGGCCGGTTGGGTGGGTGCGAAACGTTCCATCATCATCAGTTTGGTGGTGTGGGCCGGCGTGGTGACTTATGCGTATGGCGGCTTGTATGGCGAGACGCGCATCTTGCAGTTCTGGATTTTGGGCGCTTTTATCGCTATTGTGATGGGCGGCAGCCAGGCCATTAGTCGCAGTTTGTATGCCCAGATGATTCCTGATGGTCGCGAGGCCGAGTTCTATTCGTTTTATGAGGTCAGCGAACGCGGTACCTCGTGGATTGGGCCGCTTTTGTTTGGGTTGATGAACCAAATGTTTGGCAGTTTGCGCCCCGCGATTCTCTCGCTCATTTTCTTCTTCTTTGTCGGCTTGATTATCTTGCCCTTTGTCAACGTGGAGAAGGCGATTGCGGATGTGAAGGCACACACTTCGGAAGGCACGACTTCTTGAGGCCGGCGTCAGGTGTCAGATAAAGTGGAAAGTTAAGAGTGTGAAGTGGAAAGTGGAAAGTTAAGAGTGTGAAGTGGAAAGTG
>DYKW01000043.1 GCA_020722405.1 Anaerolinea thermophila | reverse complement strand
CGCCATGAAAAATAATTTTCACCACCAGACATGAAAATCTATTTTCAGATCAGAGATAACTGCCTACCCACCCTCACCTCCGGCCCCTTATCATCCCAGAAGGGGGCTCCCACAGAGAGAGGGGAGCAGAAACGGGTAATTTTGTAGTTTTCGACGAGAAAATCCATTTTTCGCGTTCGTTTCCATCTCTTTTCGGGAGAGGGGTTAGGGTGAGGGTAGGTAGTTACGATCAGAGACCGAAATCCATCCAAAATCCAAAGCAACGAACTTGAAAGGATAAAGCATGGTCTTTGATGATAAAATGAGTTGACTCTATATGTTGTTAAAAACACCCTAACGCACCATGAAACACAAAAGGCTCTGTTATCGCCCGTATATATCGCAGTATTTTCTGCACAAAACATTACTTTTGGGGGGTTTTCTGCAAAAATTTTTCGGGTTATAATATAGATGTATCAAACGCGAAGGAGAAGTGTATGATAAAGTGGCAAAAAAAGATTCCCAGAGGCCAATCGCTGGTTGAAATCGCCATCCTGTTCCCTGTATTACTTATTCTTCTCTCTGGTCTGATAGAATTTGGCTTTTTACTCAATGAGTACCTTAGTTTACAGGATGCGGTGCGGAATGCAGCACGCTTTGCCAGCGATAGTGATTACACCGCTGCAGAAACGGCAGACGGCAGCGGCGATATACCCTGTGACGGCACACCGGGCAACGATGTCTTTCCACAGCAGTTATGTTGTAGCCGAACTACCGATTTTTACCGACAAACGTCTTGCCTAGTCAACCAAGAACTGTCGCTCCTGGCACCAGAAGTACATACCCTGTGCTTACAATCCAGTGGCAGCGAGTGTTTGTATAGCGTGATTGACCCTGCCCAGGGATTGGCCAATGAAAAGAATGACATTCTGCTTTCGGTCTTCAGTATAGAACAAGGGACACCTCCCGTTATGCGCCGTTTTCCCCCTTCCACAAGCGGCAATGGCGGAGAAGCCGGGTGGTCCTATGCCCTGGCCTATCACGGTTACAATACACGCAACCAAAATTCATCGTTTTCTAGCGCTGATATTGTAAACCGCTTAGACAACACTGCCCCCAGCACCGGCTTTTTACTGGTAGAGTTATTCTACAACTATGATCAAAAACTCAAACTCCCCTGGATTACGGCCTTTGTAAGCGATCCGGTACTCTTGCATGTATACGCCATTATGCCGCTGGTATCTGCAGAGCCAACGCCAACCCCAATCCCCTAATACGGAGGTAGGAATTATGAAATTTTCCATCCAAATACCCTCATCATCTAGACAACGCGGGCAGGTGCTTATCCTGGTAGCAGTGGCCTTTGTTGGTTTAATGGCCTTCATTGGCCTGGCCATTGACCTGGGCTATTACTTCATCATACGCGGCAACCTGCAACGCGCCACAGATGCCGGTGCATTGGCTGCAGCAGCCCAATTTCGCGAAGGGCGCACCTTTGCCGAGATGCAATCCGCTGCCAAAGAAGCAGTCAATCTCAATGGTTTTGATCCCACCGACATCATTATCGAAATTTGTGATCCCACAGCAACACCACCAGACCCAGAACTATGCACCAACCCGCCCAGCAAATTGGTACGCGTCACCGTTAGCGCTGAAGTTGAAACGATTTTCTTGCATGTAATCGGCTTTGGGAAGATACCCGCCGAAACCACTGCCACCAGCGAAGCGGCTTCCATGGATGTCGTACTGGCAATTGACGTTTCCGAGTCGATGACTTTCGAAGCCACCTCTGGGACGCCACTGCGCGATCCCTATTATTGTAACCACCAGGACCCCAGTGGATCAGATGGGTATCCCGGCGAATGCCAGCCATTCGAGAAGGTAAAGGAATCGGCCATCAACTTTATTCAAAAGATTTTGGATAATGGCGCCATCTTCGAACAGGATCGTGTTGCCATTGTGGCCTTTTCTGATGGTATCCATTCGTGGTACGTCGATCCAGCCAACCCCACCAATACTAACAATACCACACCGGTATGGATCAGTGATCGCGGTACCGCAGTAAATGCTATCAAACAACTAACTGTTTACGAGCCAGGTACATGTCAAGGCGTCACAGACCCCTATACAGGCTCGCCCGGCACCACCTACTGGGGGCCGTGCCGCAATTACGATGCCAGCGGTAACTACACCGGCCTGTTCTGCATGGCCTGCGATGCCAACGGAGAGTGGTCATCCTACATGACCACCAATATCGGCGGTGGATTGAAACGAGCAGGGAACATGTTCGCTCATCAAACTCGGGAGAGTGCCTTATGGATCGTGGTGTTGCTAACCGACGGATTGGCCAATGCCACCGATCTGGAAAACACCGATGTTTACACCGATCCGGGTACCTGGCCAATAGGTTTCTGCCCCAACTGGGTAAATTTGTGTCAGGATAATGACACCACGACGCGTCATGCATCTGGCAATGGGCAATACGATACCGACGATTATGCCCGCGATATGGCCGATTTTGTCGGCTGTTTTCCCACCAACCCGGCCAGTGGATGCGCCAATCCTGGTCAAGGCGCCGTTGTTTTTACCATTGGCCTGGGCCCTGAAGTAACCAATAATTACGGCGGCACCGGGTTGGCAGAAGTAAACGGTATTCCCTACGGCGCCAACCTGTTGCGCTATATCGCAGCCGTAGGATATGATGGTGATCCTGCCACCGACCCCTGTGCATCTTACAGCAACGATTACACGGCTTGGTGCGGCAACTATTATTATTCGCCTTCCGGTGCGCAACTCAACCGCGTATTCGAAGATATCGCTTCCCGGATTTTCACGCGGCTGCGCAAATAATTCCGTAGCCCGATTGTATTTGAGGTGGTAATTATGATGAAACGCTTCCGGTTTTCCCCTTTCTCCCGACGCACGCCCTTCCACGAACGAAACGGTCAGGGCATGTTGGAATTTGCGTTGGTATTACCCATCTTGCTGCTTCTCTTGCTAGGCATTATCGAACTGGCCCGCGCCTTCCAAGCCTGGCTGGTGGTGAGTAATGCCGCCCGCACAGGCGTACGTTACGGCGTTACCGGTGACTACAGTAAAAGCAAGTATTGCACCGGCAGTCCGGCCGAAGCCGACCTGGATGGCGACGGGCTGGCCTGTGATCAGGAAGATAACAAGGCCGATAAAACCGCTGAGGAAGACTATGCTCGTCTGCACAGTATCTACGATGCCGTAGAGGCTGTCGAACTGGGCATTCTCAACGATCACAATGCAACCAAAGGCCAACAAAGATATATCCATACCACGGTGTGCAGTTTCGTCAACGGGCCACAAAACAATACCTACAATCCCTGGCCGGCTGATCAGTGCGTGCAACCCGATGGCAGCATTGCAGACGACCCCGGCAACCCAGAGGAAGGGCCTACGCGCCTGATGGTATCGGTTACGTTTTTACATCCTGTCATCGCACCACTCATCTCGAGCATCATGCCAACGATCACATTACATGCCGAACGCACCGGCTACCTGGAAAATTTCCGGGTGGCGCGCGTACTCGCAATTCCACCGAACCCCAACGTGCCTACCGTTACCTCGGCCCCAACGGATACCCCCCTCCCCCCCACGGAGACCCCCACTCCAGATTGTAACAACTACGTTCCGGGAAGTTTCCAATACTATGGCAACGGCTTGTTAGAAATTCCAGTCTCCAATTACGACTGGAATGACGCCCAGGTACAGGACATCTCCATTGACTGGCAATACGTCGAAGATTTCGGCAACCAGGTACGCGGCACCAACCCCAGTGTAGACTTTATGCAATGGGACGACCTGCGTTACTCAGACTACAGCAGCGGCAGCAACCCCTCGTGGGATTGGAACAATCTGCGCCGTTTGGTCTCGACCGATGGCAACGGCGGCAGCCGCTTCAACACACCGCCGGCACTTTCTGTAAATCCCATTCTGTCCGACAGAAACGATTTTCCGGCCGGGCAAACGCGTTATATCCGCTTGGATTTCGATAGCGAATGGAGTAACTGGCAAAACGATTTGCTAGATAGCGACTACGGCATCACTGTCAACTTCACCAATGGCTGCATCCTCCATCGGCCGGCCGTACCGCGGTCTATCCCGACCCGCACCCCAACTCCTACGCCGCTGCCGGTCTGCGAAGGAACCACAGACCTACCCGGCCCCATGCTCCCGCCGGCTGACGGTTGGTTTGGACAAGATATCGGGACAGTGCATACCGGCACCAGCATCGAAGAAGCAGCCTCCATGGCGGATGCCAATCCCCAACGCCAGGTGCGCATCTGCGGCTCAGGTCAGGATATTTGGGACACAAGCGATGGTTTCCGTTATGTGGCACGCATGTCAAGCGACGGCATCTTTGAATTCCAGGCCCGTCTGATCGCTTATTCGGCCACCAATAGTTGGTCTAAAGTCGGGCTGATGATTCGCTCGGCCACCAACCCCTCAGCAGCCCACGCGCACATGCTCACATCCTATGGAAACGGCAAAAGGTTCCAGTACCGCACTACCAATGGCGCATCTTCGGGTAGTCAAAGTAGCGGCAGTTATACATTGCCGGTATGGCTTAAGGTGCGCAGAGTAGGCCGTTATGTGTATGGCTTCATCTCCCAAGACGGCATCACCTGGAATTATGTTGCCAATCACATAATCGACGACTTAAGCACGGAAGTCTACCTTGGGCTGGCAGTCACTTCGCATGACGACGGCAATCTTGCTGAGGCCATCTTCGACAACGTGCGATTGACTACGCCCAGCGCCGGTAGTTGTACGTACAACGAAGACGGCTTTGGTGCGCTGATGCTGGAAGCCGAACATTTCATGACCACCACCGTTGGCACTACGGGCGACTCCTGGATAGGAACGACTTTCTTCACCGACTATAGCGGCGACGGCGCCATGATGGCCCAACCCAACGATGGCAGCTATACCGGATTGAACCTGACCGGCCCACGCATGGACTACGCCATCAACTTCCAAACCACCGGCCAGTACTACGTAGTGGTACGCGTACGCGCCGATGTTGTCGGTAACCAAAGCGCGAACAATTCTTTCCACATCGGGCTGGATGGCAACGGCGTTACCAATAGTAACGGCTGGGGGGTTGATGGGGCAAGAAATGACTCCTGGCGCTGGCGAAGCGGCTGGGGAGATCCCTGGAACGATTTTACGATCATCAATATCACCACCCCGGGCGTGCATACCCTCAACATCTGGATGCGCGAAGATGGCATCATCGTGGACCGTATCTTCCTGCTCAATATGGACGAATACCACAGCATCTACGGGGTTACCCCCTGGAACAACACTGTGGAAAGCATGATTAATGGCATCGCCTGGGAAAACCCCGGCTGGGATCCTTCCTGCAGCGGCTACGTCATCCCAACGCCCACGCCAACCCCCACCCCAACGCCGACCGCAACGGCCACCAATACGCCCTATTGCCCTCCAGGCGTCTGCACGGCAACCCCAACGCCTATCCCCACCAAGACACCGACACCTATCCCCAGCAAAACGCCGACCTCACCACCTACCGATACCCCTCTCCCCTCGCGCACGCCAACTCCAACGCGCACCTTTACGCCCGGCGGGCCAACCATTACCCCCACACCCACCAATACCGCCCCGCCCACTAACACCCCAACCAATACGCCAACCAACACACCACCGTTTGGCGGATAAGGCCTGGGGGGATGGCAAATTCGCCATCCCCCCAGTATCTTATGCACGGGAAATAGGCGCTTCAAACTTTGAAACCAATGATGCTAGGTACCATAAAGCGCTGCGCCCGTTGGTTTCTCTGCGCTTTCCTGCTCCCAGGATTTCGCAATGATTCAACGATCAGTGCATAAGTCTCATTAGCGTAGTCAGGTATCATAAGAGGAGTACGAAAATGCATTTTCCCCGTCTACGGTTCACTCTAGTGCCACTTATCCTGCTAATCCTTGGTAGCGCGTTCTGGAGTAGTGGATATTTGTCCTCCGCGCCGGTATCCGCACACTCTGCGGTCAATATCAACGTTTACCTACCGGTAATCTCCAACAATTTTCAAGCCGGGCCGGCCATTATCAGCGGTGTGGTATATGACGCCACGATCGGCAAAGAAAGCGGGGCTTTAGCCGGTGCGCAGGTATGCATTCAAAATACTACCAATTGCGAGACGAGCGAGGCAGATGGCAGTTACTCACTTGGCGGCATCAATAACGGCCTGCACACGGTGGTTGCCACGCTCAATGGCTACAGCACGCTGGTTCGGCAGGTAACCGCCACAACTTATAATGGCACCCCACAAAGCATTACCACCTTGGATCTGGCGCTTTCGGCCAACAACCTGAGCGGGAATCAGTACCGTATCGTCCTTACCTGGGGCGGCCCTGACATTCAGGCCATGGATCTGGATGGCAACCTGTGGCTGCCGGCCGCCACGCCTTACTATATCAACCAGGTAAGCGGCACCAATGCCGGGAAAGGGAACTGTAGCGCTTTCCCAGATGCGTGTATCGACATCGACAGCCAAGATGGCAGCAAACCGGAGACCATCAGTATTTCCCAAGTCCATTCCGGCACCTATATTTACGCCGTCCAGCACTACGATATAGCATCCGGAAACCACAACAAACCGCCCCTTTCACAAAGTAATGCCCATGTAGACGTGTACGATGCGAACGGGCTGATGGCCTCCTTCGACGTGCCACCATCTAGTGATAATGCAGCCGTTTTTTGGCATGTCTTTAACCTGGATGCAGTCAACGGCAGCCTCACTCCCGTCAATACGATTAGCAGCACTTATCCAGGCCCATACTAATCCTGTACAAAGCAAGCGCCCCAAGTTGTTGGGGCGTTTGCTTTGTAAGCGGCTGTGCACATCGTTTTTTGGGGTGGGGAAAACCTTGGGAAGCGAAGCGCCCGGCAGCCCCCTGAAAGTCCGGGGAGGCTGTTTTGGGGGGACGTAAAAACCTAAAGGGGGAAGAAAAACGCTGTGTGTATCTGCAATTCCCAAACTATCCTGCTCAATTTACGGTTATAATCAGGGCATGGCGCACGTACAGTTACTTTACTCCCTACAACAGTTGGATGACGAAATCCGCCGTAATGCGGCACGCTTGGATGAAATTCATCATTTACTGGCAGACGATGAAACGGTCCGCAAAGCGAAGATCAGGGCCCTTAAAGGCAAGGCGTTGGTCGAACGGGTAGAAAAAGAACTCAGCAGCATCGAGGCCGAAGTCAAAGCCCAACAAATCAAATGGGAACAAAACCAGAGCACCCTCTACGGGGGAAAAGTGCAAAACCCCAAGGAGTTGCAAGATTTACAGCGTGAAGCCGAGGCCGTGCAGCGCCGTATTGCGCAATTGGAAGAAAAGCAACTGCAGGCCATGGGAACGCTCGAAAAGGCCAAAAGAAATTACAAAAAATTGCTGCATACTTATCATCAGGCACAAGCACAGCAAAGCGAGAATCAAGCCGCGCTGCAGGGTGAGCGCCAACAGTTAGCGGCGCGTCAGGCCGACTTGAAGGTGCAACGCGAGGAGAAAGTTCGCCATTTACCGGAGGATGAACGACGCTTGTACGAAGATTTAAAGGACACTCGGCAAGGGGTGGCTGTCGCCAGCGTAAACAATGGGGCATGTAGCGCTTGCGGCGCGACGTTGAGCACCCGCCTGATGCAGGATGCCCGCTCTCCCAACCGGCTGGCACGTTGTACGAACTGTCAGCGCATTCTTTACGACCCATCATGAACTTCTTCCGCCTCTTTGACCTTGACCGCATCTCTTTCTGGTTTGGATTTCTGACTGCCACGTTGTTTTGGTGGTTGTATGGCCTCCTCCGCCCAATCGCAGGTGAGGCCTGGAAGCGCGGGCGCGAAAATCTAAAAAATTGGGGACGTCGCTGGCAAACCGGTACCGAGATCCGCTTGCGACAAGATATGCTAAATTTCGCGCAGGGGTATCATCTGGCCGCAGCCTTTGCCCCGCTAGACGATTTGCTCATCCCGCCCCGTCTCATCAGCCCGCCTGTATACATCGACCCGGATGCTCCCACCTTGCTCAATGGTGTGCGCCAAATTGTGCCGTATATGCCAGAATGGCCAGAAGTCGAGACGGTTTACAATGCGCCGCACCTCTCACCGGTGGAGGCCTTGCAACGCGGGGCAAATATCGTGGTCACCGGCCACCCAGGATATGGCAAAAGTGTCGCGTTAGCCGATCTTACCAGCCGCCTGGCGCGTCAGGACAAAGCGCTTGGGAAACTTGCCGGACACACGCCGTTATTTGTGCATATCCATGACTTAGATCTGAAAGCGGAGAAACGCAAAACGCTGGATATTTTAGTGGACGGCCTAAGAAGTCGCGTTTCCCGTTTGACCCAAACCCGACTCCCCCAGGTGGTACGCACCCAGGTAGATGATGGCAACGCCCTGTTGTTACTCGATGGCCTGGACGAACTTACACCTGAAGAATTACAACAAGCCACCGCTTTTTTGGGCAGTTTGCTAAAAGAGCACCCCAAATTGCAAATCGTTACCACATCCTCGGTGGAATATTACGATGGATTGACAGCCCTGGGTTTCTTCCCAATGGCTCTACGCTCCTGGGGGCAAGCCGAAAAGCAGGCTTTTTTGGAAAAGTGGCAGGCTGTCTGGCAGCGTATACCGGTGGAACAACGTCCTCATCAAATTGTTCCAGCAGAAATTCTCACCGGCTGGTTATACACCCGTCAGGTGCTCGACTCGCCGCTGGAGCATGTGCTCAGCCTGTGGGCGCTGTTTGCCGGGGACGCGCTCGGGGATAGTCGCACAGAGGCCATCGAGGCCCACATCCGCCGCGTGAGTAAGGCTGACCAGCGCGCGGGGTTGGGTTTACTCGCATGGAATATCGTGCAAGGCACGGCAGTCTCCCCCTCTCTGGAAACGCCATCCCTTCTCGCTGTAAGTGAAGGTACGCCAGATAAAGATGCCCCCAGCGAGGAGGTAGAGGAGACGCCATCACCCGAAGCGCAAAGTGGCAAGACATCCATTGGTGGTGTGGGCAAGAGCAATCTGCTGGTTGAACAAAGGGATGGCGCGCGCTTTGTGCATCCGGTTTTTTGCGCCTGGCTGGCGGCCGAGTATGCGGCAGCGCACAATCTAGAAAAAGACCTGTTTGCCCTACCGCCCAGTCCATTGCGTCTTCTTACGCAGCAATACCTGGCCGCCCAGGCCGATGTCGACGCGCAAGCTCAAAGTTTGCTAATAGACAACGACGATGACCCTTTGTACCGCGATTTGCTGCGCACGGCGCGCTGGTTATCCACTGCACCCGCTCAGGCACCCTGGCGCTCGCTCATCATGCACAATCTGGTACGCATCATTCAATCCAAAAATCATCCTTTCGTCCTGCGGGTGCGCTGCGTAGCAGCACTGGCGCTCTCTGACGATCCCGGTGCCGGTATACTCCTACGGCGATTGATGGTCGAAAGTCCAACCGCCACGCTGCGTTATCTGGGTGTCCTGGGTAGTGGGCTATTACAAGACCCGAAAAGTTATACGGTACTCGAAACCTTGTCGAAGGATAACGATCTACGGGTACAACGGATGGCTTGTCTGGCGCTGAGCACCCAGAAACACCCGAAAGCACTGGAAACCGTGGTTCAGGTGTTGGCCAGTGGCAGCGAGCAGATACGGCAAATTGCCGCGGAAGCGCTAGCAAATCACCCCGGCGAAGGATATAACGTACTGCGCGATGGCAGCACCTTCGATGACTTACTTGTACGCCGGGCAGTGGTTTACGGCTTGCTCCAGGTGCCGGAGCCATGGGCACGCGAAACACTGGAGCGCATGCAATTAGAGGATGGCGAATGGGTCGTGCGTGCCACGGCCGAACAAGCGCTGAAGCAATTCGTAGACGAAAACGTCTACATCCCACAAGCGTTACCCCCGCTGCAAAATACCCCCTGGCTGCTGGAAGCGGCGGCAAAGCAGGGACGCGGCATCTCTAACACGGAACAGGCGTTGGAAATTTTGGCCTATGTTTTGCGCAACGGCACAGTTGAACAACAGATACAAGCATTGTACCGCCTTCGTCTGCTATCCGGTGTCAAAGAAGGGTCAGTTGCGGCGATTTATGCCTTGCTGTACAGTGACGACCTGGACTTACAAACCGCAGCCTTCGATACCCTAGTAACATTAAGCGCACAAGGGGTAACCCTACCTCCCCCTCGTCAGTTTGGATTGGCGTGAATCGTCCACTTTACAACAAGGCATCCAATAGCCACAGGCCAAAGGACAACCACAAGAGCCCCCACCCCGCCGACCTTACACCCCGACGCATCTTTTGATAAGCGACTTTGTTGACATCGAAAGGCCATGCCTGCCAAAGTATATCGTCGGCATAGGTTCCGATGAGTGTCACCAACACGCTTCCCAACAATGCTACGGCCAAGGCAATAAAAAACAACCCATCGTGCGTCAGCATCGTCCAACTCAGGCGGTTGATAAGCCCAAAGAGCACGAAATGTAAGGGGAGCGGCCATAGAATCCAGCCGGCAATTTTCAGAACGCGCGCAATGCCCGGGAAAGAAGATTGGCTCAACTTATCGAGACGCAGCATATCCTGCCGACGTTTTTCCCACGCTACGGAAGAACGTGTCTGCAAAACGGTACGGTAACGATGATTCAAGGCCTGTTTCCATTTACCGTTGACTTCATACGTCTTCACCAATTCTTCGGGATGTTTGCTCAAATATTCCCAACGCGTCAAAACCGCCCGAAAGGTACGGTTTTGCGGGTCAAGGTACACTGCTTTTCGCAAAGCGTGCAAACGCGCTTCGGGGTCATCTCGGCTTAATTGGGCAAGCAACCACCAGGTTTGGGGATTTTGTGCGTAAATTTCGATGATTTTGAGCACCAGGCGATAGGCTGTTTCTTCCTTCCCTTGCGCCATCAAAAATTTGGCTTGTGCTGTTTGCACCTGTGCCCATTGCCGTTTATACTGCAACACATGCTGTCGTTGCCTTTCCAAGGTTTCCAATCGCGTGCGCGTGGTATCATCGAAGGGTTCTAATTCCAATACCCTCTTGCAGGCTTCCACCCGCAGGTCTATCTCATCATACAGGTCGATTAACGCCCGCCAAGCACGCACATTACGCGGGCTGCGCTGTACAATTTCTTCGAAGAGATAACGAGCGTTGGTCAGATACCCTTGGTTCAGGGCGTGGTAAGCACGATGTTCTAGTTTTTTGGTATACAACCCACCAGTCGATGCCTTGGGTAATGATGCGTCTTCTTGTGACAAATGTGTGACCTCCCCGGGGTAACCCGACCACCCGACTACCCGACCACGCGACCACGCGACTTAAAACGTAATTTTCTTTGCGACTCTGCGTCTTCGCGTTAAAATAAATAAATACAGTATCTGATCTGAAAATAGATTTTCATGTCTGGTGGTGAAAATTATTTTTC
>DYKW01000042.1 GCA_020722405.1 Anaerolinea thermophila | reverse complement strand
CCAAGTTCGCCATCCGCGAAGGTGGCTTGACAGTTGGTGCCGGTGTCATTACCGAGATCATCGAGTGACAAACCTATGCCTGCCAGTGTTACACCGTTTGGTGCTGGTAGAGTTTCAGATTACTTGTTAGGTATAATAAAATGGCTTCTAAAAAAGGTGTTCGTCCAATAGTTACGCTGGTATGCACGGATTGCAAAGAGCGCAATTACGTTACTGAAAAGAATCGACGTAATGACCCTGGGCGCATGGAACTGAAAAAGTACTGCGCTCGCTGCCGTAAGCACACCTTGCATCGTGAGAGCAAATAACACGACGTATTGAGGGGGGCGTGAAACCGCCCCCCAGAAGTTCGGAACGTTTCTTCCATCCCACACGTAGGCCAGTAGCTCAATTGGCAGAGCACCGGTCTCCAAAACCGGGGGTTGGGGGTTCGAGTCCCTCCTGGCCTGCCTTCATCAAAGAAACGCCGTTCCTAACGGCGTTTCTTTGAGTATGAATATAGAAAACCCACTACTGGGGAACGCCCCTAAGGAGTGACACTTGTGAGCAAAAAGAACCAGAAGACAATC
The DNA here is from genome assembly GCA_020722405.1 of Anaerolinea thermophila. GTDB lineage: Bacteria > Chloroflexota > Anaerolineae > Anaerolineales > DRKV01 > DRKV01. The sequence continues at coordinate 11,045 of DYKW01000042.1, read as the reverse complement.
GCAAAAAAAGAGTCTAATGTCATTCAGCGTTATATCCGTGAAACGATTGGTGAATTGCGCAAGGTTAGCTGGCCAACAAGACGAGAAACGATAAATCTTTCGGGTGTAGTTTTGGCGGTATTAGCTGTCATGGCTGCTCTTATGGGTATTTTAGATAGCCTGCTAACACGATTGGTTGCTATTTTGGTTCAATAGATCGTGCGCTTTGCTGTGCCTTGGTACGGTCAAGAGTCTGTTTTGCGGGCATTTGATCATTTGGAGATAGTAGATGGATATGTTTGAAGAAGACCGCACGCCCGATGCTGTGGAAGACTCATCTGGTTATACATCCTCTGATGACTCAACTTTCGCTTCTGATGAAACAAGCAGCGAAATTGATGTTGACGCGTTGCTTGAATCGGCTGTTGATGACGTTAAGCAGCCAGACGAAGAAAAAGAAGACCGTGCCTGGTTTGTGGTGCATTGTTATTCTGGTTATGAAAACAAAGTACGGCACAACCTGGAACAACGCATCGAAACAATGGGCATGAAAGATAAAATCTTCGATGTGATTGTGCCTACCGAAGAAGAAATCGAAGTCAAAGAAGGTAAGCGTCGCAGCGTTGAGCGCCGCATCTTCCCCGGTTACGTACTGGTCAATATGGTGTTGACCGAAGAATCCTGGTATATCGTACGTAATACACCCGGAGTAACCGGCTTTGTTGGTATGGGAAATGATCCCACGCCACTGCGCCCTGAAGAAGTGGCGCAAATTGTCAAGCGCATGGAGTCCGATGCGCCGCGCATTAAGGTTACCTTCCGGGAGGGGGATCGGGTGCGCATTATTGATGGCCCATTTAACGATTTTCGCGGCACCGTTGCGGAAGTCGATATGGAACGCGCGAAAGTGCGTGTAATGGTAAGTTTCTTCGGGCGGGAAACACCGGTGGAACTGGATTTCCTGCAAGTAGAAAAAGCATAACTCAATTCAAGCGGTTTTGTGGGAGGGCTTAGTAAAGCCCATTGGTACCACGAAGGAGTGTTACTGTGGCAAAAAAACTAAAAGCAGTTGTTCGTTTGCAGATCGAGGCGGGTAAGGCTAATCCTGCACCGCCGATTGGCCCTGCATTGGCGGGACATGGCATTAACTTGATGGCCTTTTGTAAGGAATATAATGCCCGCACCTCCAATCGTATGGGAGAAATTATCCCGGCAGAAATCAGCATCTACACGGATGGTTCGTTCAAATTTATCTTGAAAACGCCTCCTGCAGCGGAGATGCTGAAGAAAGCGGTTGGCATTGCCAAAGGTTCTTCTAATCCTAGCCGTGAAAAAGTCGGCACGATCACACGAGCGCAAATTCGTGAGATCGCTCAGGTCAAAATGAAAGACTTGAATGCTGTAGATATCAAGGGTGCCATGCGCCAGATCGAAGGCACCGCCCGCAATATGGGCTTGGAAGTTGTAGACTGATTTTGTAGTGGGAGGGCGCTTGCTGCCCGATTGCACCACAAAGGAGTAATTTATGGCTAAGCATGGTAAAAAATACCTCGCAGCGCTTGCAAAAATAGATCGAGATAAGAATTACGATCCCGCTGAAGCGCTTGCATTGGCAAAAGAAACATCAACCACAAAATTTGATGCTACCGTAGAAGTGCATATGCGCCTGGGTGTAGACCCGCGGCACGCTGATCAACAGGTTCGTGACGTGGTCTCGCTGCCGCATGGCACCGGTAAACAAGTGCGTGTGCTGGTCTTTGCTCAAGGAGAAGGGGGCTCCCTTGCTCGAGAAGCCGGTGCAGACTTTGTGGCCGATGACAATGAACTCCTGGAGCAAATTAAGAATGGCTGGACCGATTTTGATGTTGCTATTGCTACCCCGGATATGATGGGCAAAGTCGGACGCCTGGGGCGTGTTCTGGGTCCGCGTGGTCTGATGCCCAATCCCAAAGCCGGTACCGTGGTTCCAGCCGAGGATTTGCCGCGTGCTATTCAGGAAGTCAAAGCGGGACGCGTGGAGTTCCGCGTGGATAAAACGGCCAATTTGCACGTTCCGATTGGTAAGGCATCCTTTACTGAACAGCAACTGTATGATAACATGGCGGCTCTGATGCAGGCAGTGAAACGCTCCCGCCCGGCCGCCGCAAAAGGTGTCTATATTCAACGGGTCGTTGTCACTACTTCTATGGGCCCAGGCATTCGTGTTGATGTTTTCCGCGCCCAATCAATGGAAGTGGCATAATCCTGTCAGATTCACCGGCTTTATGCCGGTACAACCTGAAAACTCCCTTTAGGAGTGTTTGCCAGAGAAAACAGGTGCCTGGTAGGCTTAATTTCCTGTTGAGGCAAAGACATTCAAGCATAAAGTGCGCCTGCCTTCACGGCAGTAGAAAAGTCTTTGTCTCCTTTGGCAGACAAAGACTTTTTTGTTGAAAGGAGGTGACAACCTTTGGCTATTTCAAAGCAGCAAAAGATAGAGATGATGGCCCAATACCGTGAATGGCTGGACCACAGCCAGGGCGCTGTAATGACCGAGTATATCGGTGTGAATTCTAAGGCCATTGATGAACTTCGTAATAAAGTGCGTGAAGCGGGCGGCGAATTCCATGTCGTCAAGAATACCTTGATCCGCCGAGTATTCACTGATGCGGATATTTCTATGCCTGATGAAGCGTACACACAAAGTAGCGCTATTGCTTTTGCTTTTCAGGATGTGCCGCCAGTTGCGAAGGCACTCACGGAATTTGCAAAAGACCATGATGTCGTGAAAGTCAAGGCTGGTATTTTATCCGGTCGTGCAATTTCTGCGGATGAAATCAAGGCCCTCGCTGACTTACCACCATTGCCGGTCATGCGGGCTCAGTTGCTGGGCGTTATTTTGGCTCCTGCCAGTAAATTGGTGCGCACTATTGCTGAACCTGCTCGAGGTTTGGCTGCTGTCATTCGGGCGAATTCAGAGAAAGAAAATGTCTGATCTGTCGTACCGATAACTTCTAAAAAAATTACTACCTATTTGAAAATATAAGGAGATTCTTTAAAATGGCTGACTTGCAACAACTTGTGGATGCTTTGAGCGAACTGACCGTGCTCGAAGCCGCTGAATTAGTGAAAATGTTAGAAGGAAAATGGGGCGTTTCCGCAGCCGCACCGGCTGCTGCTGTGGCTGTGGCCGGCAGCGTTGCTGCTGCTGAACCCGAAGAAGAAAAGACCGAATTTGACGTCATTCTCGAGAACCACGGTCCTAAGAAGATCGATGTCATTAAGGTCGTTCGCCAATTGACCAACCTGGGCCTCAAAGAAGCCAAAGAGATGGCCGAAACCGCTGGTGCAAAGGTACTCGAAGGTGTTAGCAAAGGAGCCGCCAATGATGCCAAGGCCAAACTCGAAGAGGCCGGCGCAACTGTTAAAATTGCCTGAGATTGACACATCCTGTCAATGTGAAAACCCTGGGACGTATGCCCCAGGGTTTTTTATAATCCTAACCTCTCAAAAAACGGGGGAAAACCTATACGGCGCAATAAAAAATCTCACCACGAAGGTTAGGGGTCTTGTGTCTTTGGAACCTTGTGGGTACCATCTCAAAAATTCTGGGAAGCGGTTTACTCTATTCAACGCCAAGCCGCAGAGCCGCAAAGAGAAAGTCACGTAGGAGCAAAAGGCTTTTCGCCTGCTAGGGGTCAAAGGCTTTTGCCCACGCTTGATGCTATTCTTGGCGCTAAGGTTTTTGAAAGCAAAACTCGAGAAAATGAGTGTCTTCTGCGTCATCTGTGGACACATTTCCAAAACCGGCGGACACCCAAAGAACCTTTGCGTCTTAACAACGTTGCGTTGAGGCTTCGAAGTTTTTGGGAGTATCCTAAAACCTCAACGCAAAGTCGCCAAGGCGCAAAGGGTTTTCTACTGGACGCTGGCGTCTTTTCATTCGGCCGCAGATTTACATGGTTTTTGCTGGAGAATGATTAAAAAATCTGCATCATCGTACCCATAGGGTGAATCTGTGTCCATCTGTGGATCAATGTTGGCTATCCGCAGATTTTGCCAGACGCCAGTTTTCTAGATATGCGTCGGTCTTAGCGCGAAAACGAGACTTTGCGGCTTTGCGTCTTAGCGTTAAAATAGCAAACCGCTACCCCGAATTTTTGAGATGATACAAATTCCTCCTGTTAAAAAATTTGCCGCCCGTATTCATCGGTTGAACCATAAACAAAAAAGCCCCCGAAAATTTCGGGGGCTTTTGATTTGCACGTGGTTTTTAGTGAGATACGACGGTTACGTCTATGGCCTGCAGCCCTTTGGAGCCGCGCTCCACGGAAAATTCGACCCGCTGGCCTTCTTCCAGGTTGCGGTAGCCCGATCCCTGAATTGCCGAGTAGTGCACGAATACATCCTCGCCATCTTCGCGAGCGATGAAGCCGTAGCCTTTGGTGCCATTAAACCATTTTACTGTTCCAGTTGTGCGTTCAGACATTTTTTGTCTCCTTAGAAAATTGCGCCGGATTTCCGGCCTTGTGATATTGCGAGAGACACGGTACGTCACCATCGGAACGATGGCACAAAAAAAGCCCATGGATTAACCCATGAGCCGCGCTACTTCCAACGTGTACTACTGGTCTCCAACGCCGTTTATATTATCAGTAAATCCTTGGTGTGTCAAGGTTTTTGGAAGATTATAAAAAAACTCATTTCTCACGCGCCAAGCGGCGTGCTAAGGTATCACTTGCAGCGGCGAGACAATCCCTGCTGTGAGGGCACGAAACAATCTCCCGTATATTGGATGATTTTGTTTGCGCCTCGGAATGCCACGAGCGAGAATGGTCGGACTCCTACGCCCGGCTATCCGGCGGCATGGGAGCGGCTTTCGCCGGCATGTGCCTCATTGCTGTACTTAGCGTTTGAAGTACATCTGAGAGCGTCTGAGAGCGTCGCGCCTGCCCTGAGCGGAACACCAAGGTTTGCCTCGAACCAGGCGTGAAAAGAAGCAATCCCCTCCCATGTGCGAAGGGAATTGCTTCTTTGGGGCACTGCAACTTTGCTGTGACGATAGTGGGCACGTTGCACGCTGTTTTACCGGCGCTTAGGGCCCGTTTTCGATGGTGAATAGTTCTCCGGTGCTGCGTGCTTGCACTTCGGGGAAGTAGAACTCGTAGGCGTGTGCCGGCAGCACGCGGTACTCTCCGGGTTGGTTGAGCACCAGGGTGTAGGTCAACTCGTAGGTCCCCGCGGGTAGACGTTCTGCCGTCCAGACGATGCGGTCATCATAAACCTGCGGGGCAGAGAAAAGCCACCACATCCAACCATTCACAAAGGGTGTTTCATCAGGATTGAGACCCTCTTGTTGGCTGGTCTTGAGACGGGTATCCAGAATTTCTGCCCCGGCGGGCAGGTAATCTTCGACGGCTACGTAATGGGCATCTTGTGGCAAGGACAACGTGAGGTGCACCTCCACAAGTTGTCCGGCCGGTGCACTTTGTAGACGGTTTTCCGGGCTGATCTGCCCTTGGGGGTAGTACACGCGCGAAATGCTCATCCCCTGGGAAAGCGGTTGTAGGTTGGAAACCGGCAATAGGACGTTCAGTATGGCACGATAGTACAGGCGTCCCTGTCCGGGCCCATGGGAAAATACCAACGCGTTCGGTTGATCGGGATACAACTGAGAGATGGGCACGCTGCTGCGCACCGGCGTGAGTTGGGCTTCCCCGGCGGCATTGCCGGAAGCCAGTGGCGAACCGTTCAGTGCGGCGCCAAAATCGAAATCTCCGGCCAGTTCGCCGGTCCCTTGCATGACCGCACTCATCGCCAGCAGGCTCCAGGCGGTTTCATAGGTGGAGCCCCAGCCCTCGGCGCCGCGTGCTGCCATCAGATAGCGCACTGCATCTGGAATCAATGTGGAGGCCGGTTGCCGCAGCGCCAGCGCATAAACTACCGCGGCGGTAGATTGCACATCTGAAACCAGGTTGATGCGGTAGCGGGCATCGCCTTCCCAATGTGCGCCGCTGGCCGAGCGGATGGCCGTCCCCTGCAAATCCGAGAGCAGAACATCGGCCTCGGCACTCCCTGGTGGGTAACTCAACGCCAGGAAGGCTTGTGAGGCCGGGCTGAGGCGGCTGCGGTATCCAAACAAAGTGTCCCGATATTTCTCGGCATCCCTGCCGGCCTGGTGCAGCGCCAACAACACCGGTGCCTGACGGTCCAATGCCGCATCCTGCGTGGTTTCCGAAACCGGGGCCAGGGTTGCAAGCAGATAATCAACCGCCTTCTCGATCTCGACCGGCACTTCGAAACCGGCCTCGCGCGCCTGAAGTATGCCGAAGAGCACGTAAGCCGTGATGTACGGGTTGGATTCATCCCCAGGCCACCAACCCCAGCCGCCATCTTCGTTTTGTGTTTCCCCTAAACGTTGCAGGCCGTCGGGGAGGGTACGCTCCAGGCGGGACTCTAAATCAGGCGCGCTCAGTCCCAAGTTTTGCACTGCAAGATAGGCCGCTAAATTGGGCAGGAAGCGCGACAGCGTTTGTTCGGTACACTCGTAAGGATAATGCGCCAGCGCATCCAACCCACTCACCATGTTGGCCGCCAACGAGGGCGCCAACTCGATTTGCAAATTGCCGCCCGTAGGAACGGCACTGCGTGGCAGGCTGACCACCTCCAGCAAGTCGCCGGGTTCCGTCAGCACCCCTGCTGTGCTGTAGGTCTGAGGGGCATTGTAGCGCACGATGGGTAGATCGCCCCACGTCGGCTTGGTGGCGTCGCTCCAGCGGCCACCTTTGGCCGAGAAGACCACCTCCAGGGTATCGGCCTCGCCAACCGTGCCCCACCAGTCCACGCGCTGATGCTCTCCGGGCTGCAGCGAAATCGTCCGGGCAGCCTGGCTGGGGTCATCCAGCCGAAAAGCGGGCGCTTGCAACTGCACATCCACTTGCAGGGGCTCACCGGTGTTGTTGTGGACGATGGCTGCCAGCGGGAAGTGATCGCCCAGCGTGACAAAGCGTGGCGTCACCGGACGAATCAGCAACGGTTTGGTAACCACCAACTCGGCTTGCGCGCTGCCTACGCGGCTGTCCTGTGTGATACCGCGCACATCCAGCACCCAGGTTGTCAGGTTATCGGGCGTTTCGAAGGAGACTTGTGCCTCCCCTTTTTCATCGGTGACGATTTCAGCCTGCCAAAAGGCCGTATCTGGGAATTTTTGCCGGACGACGGTAGATAACATCTCGCCTCCGCCGCCGCCCAACCCGCCAGGCTCTTCTACGCTCCGGCGCGTGTAAGCCGCCAACCCGATGCCGGTGCTGATTTCCAACGACCGCTGGCCGTAAAACGCCTCTTCGATGGGGACACTGTTCGGATCGCTCAACGCCAGCACGGCCTTATCCACCACGGCCAGCGAGAACACGCCTTGCATCGGGTTCCCGCCCTCGTCGGTGACGCGCAAACGCACCTTGACATCATTCCGAATGCCGGTTTGCGCAGGCAGGTCGAGCAGCGAAACTTGCAATTGCAGGTGGTGCCCCGCAACCGGTAGATTGACCATGCCATAGCGGAAATCGGGCAGCCCATCGGCGCGCTGCCCCACCAGGGTGACGGTGGCGTACACGTTGGGGGCTTCGGCCTTCCCCAAGGGCAGCGAGATCATCCCGCCGCCGGAGGGCAGCGTGTGCAGCGCGTAGTAGTGAATGCTGCTACGTTCCAGCGTCACAAGCGCCTGCGTATCCACGCCGAACGGGTTAGGCACAAAAATTTGCGCCGTTTCCCCAGGCTCGTACTTTTCCTTGTCGGGTTCGAGATTCAGTTCCTGGTTTGGCAATGCGGGCCAGGTACCCTGACCTGCGCCGCCCACCCAGAAAAGCATCTCGGTCAACGCCCCCTCGCCGCGCAGCGTGATCTGGTAGAGGCCGCTGTGATCGGGTGTAAAGGCCACGCGGGCACTTCCCCCTGCATCGGTGCTTATCTGCGTCTCGGCCACGGGGGTGATGATTTTTTCATAACTGGATAGTCCCTCTGGATTGTTGGGAGGATGCTGCTTCCAGGTGACTCGTCCAAAAGAAACAGACAAGACGCGACCCCCTGAGGGGTTGCGCTCCCAATCGACGGTACGCATCTCGAAGGTTCTCTCGTTCCCTGAGGGCGCGTCCCATTGTTCTGCCCGTACCCCAATGTAAAACGCGGCCGGATGGGCGTGCACATCGGCGCGGGCGCTAATTGGGAAGCCGCTCTCATCCGTGCCGGTCACCTCCAGCGTGTAACGTTGGAGAGCCTCCTCCTGCGGCAGGGGAATTTCGAGTGCCAGGTTGCCCTGCGCATCGGTATACCCATCCCCCTCGGCGATTAACTCTCCAAAATCAAACCAGAAACTCGGGTAGAAATCGAACCAGTGGATTTCCTCGGGCCCAACGGTGTAGCCTGGGAGATGGAAAACATCCGGGTGTTGATACAGTGCCCAGTGTACCGGCAGGTTTCCGGCCGGTGCGTCGAAGTAATAGCGTGCGCTGACCTGTGCCGAGAGTGTCTGCCCGGCCAGAAGGTCGTTTTGGGCCGGTTGCACCTGTAACTCGAATTCTGGCTTGCGGTAATTCGCCACGGTGAAAGGCAGGTGCGTGCCAGCCTGTTCTTGCCCGCTGAGTTTGACTTCTAGGTTGTACTCACCGGGCGGGGCGCTTTCCGGCAAGGTGTACTCACCGCCGGTTGTGCCGTAGGCATTGAGCGGCAGGTTGAATACTTGCAAGGCATTGTATTCTGCATCCATGACGGTTGCCTGTACCGTTGTTTCAGCAGGCAGTTCATAGCGCCCATCGAATGCCCGGCGAACGACGATATTGAAGTGTACCGTTTGCCCAGGGCGGTAGATTGGGCGGTCCGAGTAGGCATAGATCATGGCGTTGTTGCCTGCCAGCAAAGGATAGCCGTTGGGCAATCCCTGGTTCATATCGCTTCTCACCAGGGAGAAACGCGGGTCCCCTGGCTTTGCCAGCACGGCCACAGCGGGAGAAAAACTATTTGGCGCAGAATCGGGGGGGAGATTCTGCGCGTAGAACATCCCCTGGGCGTCCGTCTGCCCCTGGGCGAGCAGCGCCCCCCCAGAGTCGTAGATTGTTACCGGCGCGCCGGCCACCGGGCGCCCATCTTCCATCTGCGTTGCCCAGACCAGGGCGTCGCGGGCGCCGCGCTTGAAGGTCAGGTTGACCCTGGTGAGGATCAACAGGAAGGGGTCCTCCCGAATCTGGGGGTAGTCTGAAGATGTTTGGGCATTCAGACGCACGTAATACAATCCGGGTTGGCTATCGGGTAACGGCAGGGTGCGCTGTACGATGTGGTTAGGCGGGGCATCCAGGATGACTTCACGAGTAGAAAGCCCAAATGGCCGGTATTTTTGCAGACTGGAATAATCATCGGAAGTGGTCAACGAGAGAAAATCTTCCAGCGGAACGGCGGAAACCCGCATCTGCACAGCGTTTAGTGAGGCGGCCTGTACCGCTAATCCCCCATCCTGCGGCGTGGAGAGAAAGACATTGCTCCAGGCCAGCGGTGAAAGCAGAAAGAGCGAAGGGGGCAGGGCTTCGGTTTGGATGGTAAAAGTAGCCGCGTTGCCCAGCCGTCCCCCCCAGGCATCCGGCAAATCTGGGGAGATAGAGACCGTGTACTCGGTGAGAGGAGAAAAATTCCCCCAAATGTTGATGACGGCCTGGTTGTTGCTATTTGGGAACCATGAGTAACTTGCTCCATCCACTGCCGGGCTAATGGTCAGGTATTTGGCCATTGCTTCGTCTCGTAAGTCGGTGGGCAGCCGGCCGTTCATGGCGATGCGCATACTTCGATAAGCACTAATGGAGGAGTTCAGCGGTCCGATCACCTGTAAGCGCGGATAGGTCGTCCAGGTGGCGGTGTAGGCTTTTTCCAGGGCGCTGCCACCGGCATTGCCGGCCTGGGCGTTGATGTGCAGGGTGTAAGATGTGCCGTAAGCCAAGAGCGCCGAGGGCGAAAGCGTCAGGGTCGTGAAGGTGTCATCCCAGGTAAAGTTGAGCGTGGCTGCACCTTCTAGGGAAATGGCCGCTTCCACGCTGGCGGGGTCCATCGGTTGGTTGAATGCCACGGTAATCTCGGCATCCAGTGGCAGCCATGCGGAGGTATCGGGGGACACGCTAACAATCTGCGGTTTGGCGGTGCTGAACGACCATGAAGTGGCCTCCTCCAACGGCGTCCCGGCCGCGCTCTGCAACGCCGGATTTAGCGCGGCGGTATAAGTTGCCCCGCCAAGCATGGCTGGCTGCGGGTAAAAAATGTAGGTGCTGGTGTTGAGCCATTCGCCGCGCCCCTGGACGGGGGGATTCAGGCTAAAGGCGGGTGGCAAACTCGCCTGGTCGGCACCCAGCGGCACGACAGGACGGTTGAAAGCGGCCACGATGGCACTGGAAGGGGAAACATCCGCACTTCCCGGTGCCGGCAGCAGTTGCGTGGCGCGCAGTGGGCCGGCCACACGAAAGCGGATCGGTACTGGGCGCGCCAGTTCTTTGCCGTTTTGCGCCTGGGCACTGCGCTCCAGCGTCAGGTGTAGATCGCTTTCCAGAGCAAAGGGCGTTTGCGGGTAAAACGTAACGGTGGCATCATCTTGCCACTCGAAACGTCCGGCGACATTACTCTCGGCGCGTAAGGCGGCCTCCACGGAGGTGCGTTGCATAGGTTGGTTGAAATAAAAGGTAATGCCTTGGGAAGGGGAAATTTCGCTGCCCAATGGGGGCGATGTCTCGATCAACGCGGGCGGCAAGTCTGGCCGCGGTGTTGCCGTGGGGGGAGGCGGGAGCGTTGGCGTTGGCGTTGGTAGCAATACCCCCTGGCTGTTGCTAAAAACCGGCAAAGAGCAAGCCATCGAAAGCAACAGAATTGTCGTCAAGAACAAGGTCAGTCTATCTTTGGTCATCGGTTTCCTCCTGAACGGAAAATGGACGGCTGTTGATCAAGAAGAGTTCCGTAGAGATTATACCTTGTTCCGGCTGCTTGACAGTTCTTGTTGGACGCGGATGCAGCAATTCCAAATCTAAAACCCTTTGCCACTGATTTCACGGATTTTGACCGAT
>DYKW01000227.1 GCA_020722405.1 Anaerolinea thermophila | reverse complement strand
CTATCTGGGTATTTACAGGGATCTTATGGGTAAAGGAATTGAGGGATTGTGAAATTTAGGGAGTGGAGGATAGAAGTCTAGCATGGCAGGCATCGGTTTTGAACTCAGAAAGCTACTCGACCATCAGTCCTATTTGTACATCATGGGGGCTTACCTCTACGCTGCGGTCATCTCCTCCGGGCCGTGGCTGATGTCTGTCTTGTGCCTGGCCATTCTCGGCTTTTACCGCGGCACATGGATCGGCACAACCGATCTCGAGTTGTTTCGGTCGACGGTGATATACACCTATTCGTTCTCTCTCATCTTTGTCGGGATTGTTCAGTTGGTTGCCACACGGTATCTGGCAGATGAGTTCTATGTCAAAAGGGCGGATCGAACGCTTTCCACCTTTATGACCTGTGCGGTGCTAGTGCTGGTCCCCGGAAGTCTCTTTTCCGCAGGGGCCTATTTCTTATTCGAGATCACACTGCTACACAAGCTGTGCTGCGTCATGCTCTTTCTGGTGGTAAGCCTCATCTGGCTTGTCGTGGTTTTTCTCTCCGCAGTCAAGGATTACAAGAGCATCGTCTATGGATTTGCAGCCGGCTCTCTGGTCAGCCTTGTAGGGGCTTTTCAACTCGGAAAGCTTCTGGACATGGAGGGCTACCTTGTGGGATATCTGGCCGGCCAGTGCGTGATCTTTTTCTGGCTTTTGGCCCGGCTGCTTCGGGAATTTCCGTTTGCAGGTCTCTGGAACCGAGGATTCTTGAACTACTTTTACAGATTCTGGGATCTGATGGTCATCGGCTTCTGTCTCAACCTGGGCATCTGGGCGGATAAATTCGTATTCTGGCTGGCCCCGGATTCGCGTCTGATCGTTCCCTGGTTCAGAACCCATGATCTGTATGAGGGGCCGGTCTTTTTCTCTTATCTCACCATTTTGCCCACCCTGGCCCTCTTTTTGGTCAAGGTAGAAACGGTCTTTTTTGAGCACTATCGAGATTACTATGCAAAGGTGGTCGGGAAACAGGATATGTCGGGAATCCTCAGAGAAAAGGAGCTGATGGTCCTGGCGCTCAAGGAAAACATGCGGGAGGTGCTCATTGTTCAGGGGCTTGTTACCACGCTCTGCCTGATCTATTCGCCGACGCTGATTCGGATGGCGAATCTAAGTCCGATGCAGATCCCCCTGTTCCGGGTGGCGCTTATCGGTTCCTTTCTCCAGGTCCTCCTGTTGGTGAACGTGATTATCCTTTTTTACTTCGATCTCAGAAGGAGCGTGCTGACTGTAACGTTGGCGTTTGTCTGTTCCAACACGCTGTTCAGTTTTGTCACGACCCGACTCGGGTTCCAGTTTTACGGGTATGGCTATACGTACGCCTGCCTGATATCCCTCATGGTCGGCTTCTTTATCCTGGATGCCAAGATACGAGATCTGGAATTCATTACGTTTGCCGGGCAGCCCGTGGTTCGAGGTCATTAGGTGCTCATGAAGCGGTCGTGACTGGGGGCGGGAATCCATGCCGATTCGGCAGGCCATATGGCTTCGACCTTGCCTTGATCCATGAAAGGTAAAGGCTCATAATTGATCCCGCTGAAAAAACCCTTTCTCCGTTTGCCATCGGCCGGGTGTTGCGTTTCACGGGTCGAATCTTGAAGCCGATTTCCGGTTACGTCTCAGCGGTGGCCGCTTTTTTGTAACACGTTTCCGTTATTTTGGTGAGATATAGTCAAAACTGGTGTATGACCCGATCCTGACGGAACGGCT
>DYKW01000041.1 GCA_020722405.1 Anaerolinea thermophila | reverse complement strand
GGGCACGGGCGCCCACGGGGGACAGGCTGAAGCCTGTCTTACACCCGCCGCCAGAAATGACTGGGTGCGCCGAGCACTGGCCTGGCAGCAACCGCCGGACTGGGGTCCGGCGCTCCCAGGAGCCGGGCACGGGTGCCTACGAGGGACAGGCTGAAGCCTGTCTTACACCCGCCGCCAGAAATGAGGGTAGGCGAAGGCATTGCCTTCGCCTACCCTGTGGGTTGATGGCCAATCTGTATTTGTCCACCGTAAAGATACCAGCATTCATCCACAGATGCCGCAGGTTGAGAAAAAATTGGCGACATTGTACCCGTGGGGTAGGTCTGTTTCATCTGGGGAAGAACTTGTCCGTTTTGTGTTGCGAAACGACAACCTATTTCACGTAGGCAATGACGTAATTCGTGGCCTGTGGTGTAGCCGAGCGCTGCACGCGTTTCAGGACAGACCGGCGGCCTGCAGCGTATCGCGTACCCGCGGGTCGTCTGAATCTAACGGCAACAGGGCGCGCTTATCCATTTCAATGATGCGGCGGGCAGTATTGATCAAGTCTGGCAATGACACGGCACGACAGGTAGCATGTCCAATCTCGACTTGTCGGGTCACTTTCTCCAGGTGTGGTGTAATTTGTTCAAAGCCGTCTGAAGAACCCGGAAAAGCGGGGCAAACGACGACGCCTTTAGGTGTCAGTGCCCAGCGTTGAAATTGTTTGCGCCCGGCCAGTCTCTCCGCGTAGTGAATGCTGGTGTTCGAAGTGTGGTCTACACCCAACAATACGACGTATCCGCCGGCCTCGGTTAGCATTTCGATAGGCGCTAATGGCTCGGCCAATGTTTGAGCTGTGAGTGCCTGGGCAACATTTATCCCGGCAAAGGAAAGGATGGGGTGCATGGAGCGTTTTGCTTTGGGGTGCTGACGTAATTGTTCGGCTACCCGTCCCATCAGACGGTCAGCGGGCATATCAGGGTGAAAGAATTCCGCCATCAGGTTGCGGTCTTGCCCTTCTCCGTAGATGATGCCGTTGTTTTCTGGCCCTACTTTCGGTGTGACCATCGTCTTGTACGTAAACGTTGGCATCATCGGCGCCGGAAAGACGGTTAGCATTGCGCCCAAAAGGGTTTCCGCACCGCCATGTACCTCCCCAAAAGCCGAGAGTGAGGCATGTGCAATGACCGGCCGGTCGCGCGGCACTTCTAATCTTTCCAGGCCTTTGACAATTTGACGAAAAGTCAACATCGTTTAGCGTCCCTTCCATGCGGGGTTGCGTTTTTCCATGAAGGCTTGCATGCCCTCTTTCTGATCTTCGGAAGCAAAGCAGAAATAGAAAGCCCGGCGCTCGTCGGCCAGACCATCCGAGAGGAAAGATTCGAAGGCATGGTTGACAGCCTCTTTTCCGAAACGTAGCGCCAAAGGTGCACGTTCGGCAATGGATTGCGCCAACGCCAGCGCTTCTTCCAGGTAGCGCTCGACCGGTACCACGTGGTTTATCAGGCCAAAACGCAAGGCTTCTTCGGCGGTCAAGCGGCGGTCGTTGAGTACCATCTCCATTGCTAGTGCCTTTCCGATGGCACGCGTCAAGCGTTGTGTGCCGCCTGCGCCAGGAATAACGCCCAGGTTGATTTCCGGCTGCCCGAAGAGGGCGCTTTCAGAGGCCACAATCATATCGCATGACATTGCCAGTTCGTTGCCGCCGCCCAGACACCAACCCGATACGGCCGCGATGACCGGCTTGCGAATGTGCATGATGCGGTCGAAGGTTGAGATGTGGTCGCGTTGCAGGATGCTAACGGCGCTTTCAGAGGCCATTTCTTTGATGTCCGCGCCGGCAGCAAAGGCACGTTCGTTGCCGGTGAGCACGATTGCCCCAATATCAGGGTGCCGGTCGTAGGCTTCTAGAGCGTCCATGATTTCAGCAATCATGGTGCTGTTCAGGGCATTGAACGCCTTGGGGCGGTTGAAACGAATCAGTCCAACACGTCCAATATCCTCGATAAGAATGGTTTCATAAGGTGGGGTCATACTTTTTCCTCCTGTAGTGTAGGGTTTTCTGCGTCTTGACGGCGCTGTTCTTCCATTTCTACGATATTGCGAGCCACTTCTTCGATTGCCACGCGCTGCTTGCGATAAAAATCGGCTTCTGAGACCGCCAGGCGCAGAGCAACATCTCGAACTTTGTGTCCTTCCATGAATTTCATTTCCAGGATATTGTAGAGAATCCATTCGGCCGTAAAACGGCGCTCTCCGGTTGGGCGCACGTTTTCGATGGCTTGTTTGAGTACGGAACGCAAGGCATTGACCGGACTTTCGCCTTCCCGGATGGCATCTTGCACAATCTGCAAGTTTAGCAACGGACTCTCGCTAAGCCTGGGGCCGCCCCAAAAATGTGAAAGGGCTTCTTTTACCCATTTAGAAAGTTTTTCCTGTTCTAAGGGGGGCTGCTGTGCCAATGCTTGATTACTATCATACCGCGAAGCGGCGCGTAATGCCTGAATAGCGTCTACTTCGGAACGCAAGGCAAGCAAGCCATCCAAAACCTGGCGTTGCAGATGGTGATCGTGCAAGGCTTGTGCTGCCCGCTGTGCCAAAAGGCGCAGCCTGGCGTGCTGCTCTCCATCCAATGGCTCAAAAGTGCCGCCTTCGGCGATGATTAAGCCCAAAAGGTCTTGTTCTACGAATAACGGAATCACCCAAAAATTGCCCCAGGAAAAGATTGTTTCCGGCAGTATGCTCTCAGAGAGGGTATTCGCACGCTCTAAAATTTCAGCGTCTGGCAAGGTATCCTGTTGAACGTGCCAACGTCCAAGAGTGACCACCCGTTGCAAGCCACTGTTGGTGTTGATGGCAGCAATAAAAGCACGCTGAGAGCGCAATTGTTCACAGATGGCAGCTAATATTGCTTCAAGAAATTGTTGCAAGTCGTTTTCGCTGAGCAAGCGGTCTTCCATGTCTTTCAACAAGCGGATACTGCGGTCTTCTGTTCCGAACAGCCAGCGTTCCCACCAGGGTGCAAACAAGGTGATGCTGTACTCCAGCCCCAGAATGGTAATCACCATAAGCAAGGGCACGAATGCATTGTACGGCCTGCCAAACTGTTCCCCGGCTCGTCGCGTGATTGTGGCAACGGCCAGTACGGTAGAAGCCGTCACCGGGCCGCGCAAAATCCAGCGAAAAAGACGGCTTTTGACTACCCGGTCGGGCCAGGTAACGCCAAAAAAAGCCAGTGCGTAAGCCATGAGTACCAGCAGGGCGCTGATAGCCATGTTGCTCAGCACGGCCAAGGACCAAAACAGCAAAGCGTGGTTCTCTGCCCACTGCGTCCCCAGGATAAGGTAAGGGAAAGAGCCAAGCGCCGGAGCAGTTGCGCCGGCCATCAGGTAGCGCATCCGGCGTCGACTGGTTGCCACCAACGTCTCCCGGTATGCCCGCCAAAAATTCGCGCCGGCCCACAAAATCATCAAGGTATAGTAAGCCACAAAGACCCACAAAAAACGTCCAGGGAGCAAGGATGGGGCCGGTGTGGTCTCTTGTAGCCGGTTTTGCACCAGGAGGTCGCCGGGTAACAGGAGTAAGAAAACGGTTGCCAGAAGAAAGTTCAAGCGCGCTACCAATCGCCGACGACCGCGTGATGGCCGCCCTACAGTTTCCATCAAGGCATCCGAGGCGTAAAAATAGGAGGCCGGCAGGAACACCAGGGCAATCCATTCGAAGCGCAGCCAAAAGGCCATTTCATCAAGGGATGTCAAGGTGTTGGCAAGTGCTTCTCCCGTGAAAACCCCGGCCACGCTCGCCAGAATGACAGCAAACGAACGCGCCACCCGATTTTTCAGGTTGAACGTCAGGACGTACAGCAACAGCGAGAACGTGGTAATGGCCACGCCTGCGATCAACAGTTGATTCAGCGTTGACAAAAAGGAAATCAACATGGGAGTTACACGCTGCGAGAGAAAAACAAGGCGCTTTCTTGTGGAGCGTAATAGTGTTCATGATAACCGGAAAAAACAAAGCCCAGTTTTTGCGCCAAGCGAATGGCCGGCAGGTTGCGCGGTTGCATTTCCAGCGTCAAGATGCTGCAATGAACGGCTTGCGCCCACTGTAAGCCCGCCAAAACAAGCGCGCTGCCAATGCCTTGCCGTCGGTAATTGGGCGCAACCACCAGATCGCTCCCCCGGCCGTTTTGTGTGCCCGGCAGGCGCAGCAATGTGATAAAGCCTGCCACCTGTCCATCTAAAACGGCAACCAACAGGGCATCCAGGTGAGGCCAGGACTCCCAGAGCGGTTTTAGTGAGCGTGGATAGGCTACGCGTACGCTACGGGGTAGGCGTATCTCGCGAAATTGCACGCCGATGAGGCCATCGCCCGGTGGCATATCTGGGCGCCAGAGGCCTTCGGTGGTATAGGAAGCATCTATTTGACTCAGGTAAGGGATGTCGGCGGCAGTTGCCGGGCGAATGTGAACCTTGGGCATGGTTAGGGGGTCTCAGTAGGGGTAACCACATTGACGCGTACAATACACGGAGGTTGAGATATGCCCTGGTTATCGGTTACGACCAAACGCAGCCGGTACAGGCCAGGCACCAGGCGGGTGGTATCCCATTGCCCCAAGTCGGCGGCAACCGATGGTTGATCGTTTGCCAGGATGGCCTGCCAGTTTTCCTCATTGCCCAGGGCATACTCGAACTTGTAAAATCCGAAATTGGGAAGGTTGGCTGACCCGCGCAGGGTAATCAACCCGGAGACGGTGCTATCTTGGGACGGGGAAAGAATCTCTACGCTTTGAGGAACACAGGTTGCGGCATCCTCAGGGGGCGCGGCTGGAGGAGATGGGGTTTCCTGGGGGGTGGTAATCTCCTCAGGAGGCAGGGTCACCGTTGGGGTCGTCAGTAACGCCGGGGTAATCGTGGGGAGTGGTAATGCCCCAGGGGTAGCAGGTACGATAAAAGTCACCAGAATAAACTCTAAAACCCCCGCCATCACCAGCAACACCAGCACGCTGGCGGCCTGATTGAGGCGTTCTTGCGCCATTCGTCGCTCTAGCCCAAAGGCCGAGCGGCGTAACTCATCCCAGGCGCGTAAAAAGCGAAATGCAAAAACCAACCCCAGGACAATCAGCAGGAGGTAAATCCAGGTTTGCCAGGCTGCTAGCGCGCGGAAGATTTCGGTCATCGCCTTACAAGCGTGCTAACACTTCTCGGATAAGTACTTCCATTTTGGGTGCAATCACCGTGCCTGCTTCGAGCACCTCTTCGTGGCTCGTCACGGTGCTGCCATCCAGGTTGGCTTTGTTGCTGATGCCGGAGAATCCTAATACCTGCATTCCGCCATGTCGTGCCACGGTAACTTCCGGCACGGTGGACATGCCGACGGCGTCCGCGCCAATGGTGCGCAAAAAGCGCAAGTCGGCAGGTGTTTCGAAAGATGGCCCGGCCAGGCACATGTACACCCCTTCCCGCAGGAGGATTTCACGCTCGCGCGCCACCTGACGGGCAAGTTCGCACAACGCCCGGTCGTAAGCCTGGCTCATATCGGGAAAACGAGGGCCAAGGTCATCCAAATTGGGGCCGCGCAGTGGGGTTTGCCCGGCCATTCCCAACAAGTTGATGTGGTCTGTAATGAGCATGACATCCCCAGGCACAAAATCCGGATGAACGGCGCCGGCCGCATTGGTGACGATGAGTGTTTCTACGCCTAGCCGCTGCATTACCCGTACCGGTAGTCCCACCTGCGCCATGCTATAGCCTTCGTAGTAATGAATGCGCCCCTGCATGAACAGCACCGGCTGGCCGCTCAATGTGCCGGCCACCAACAGCCCGTTATGTCCCTGCACGGTCGAGACTGGCCAGGAGGGAATTTCGCTGTAGGGGATGTAAACGGCGTTTTCTACCGCCTCCGCCAGTTTGCCTAGACCTGAACCTAAAATGGCGGCCACCTTTGGGGCAACCGGTAATTTAGGTCGAATCATATCGGCAATTCGATCGATATCTTGCAATGTGAAGTATTTTGTCATGGATGCCTCGGGTTTGCTTTGCAAAGGGAATTGCAGAATTTTGCATTCATTATATCATAGGGCACTTTTTATTTGGTTTAACGTATCTGTTTACCGCTAGGAAAGCAACTGAGCCTGATGAATCGGCATTCCCTCGACAATGACCGCTTCTTCGACGAGAAGATCCAGGCGGTAGCCACAATCCAGCTTGACCTCCCGATAGACCACGGGCAGGGGTTTCTGGGCAGGGGGCGCGTTCGAGAATCCGACGGCGTGGGCGCCGTCCTTACCAGGGTTGTGGCCGGACTGTTAAAAGCACATAGCCCACTCCGTTAGAGTGAGCCATGTGTCGATGCTGAGAAAAGCCTCAATCCTGGATGATGGGCAGCGTGAGGGTAAATTCGTCGGCCTCGAAGTTGATTTTTTTGTGG
This sequence comes from Anaerolinea thermophila, assembly GCA_020722405.1. Taxonomy (GTDB): domain Bacteria; phylum Chloroflexota; class Anaerolineae; order Anaerolineales; family DRKV01; genus DRKV01. The sequence continues at coordinate 5,312 of DYKW01000041.1, read as the reverse complement.
GTGCCATCGCAGAAGGGCTTGTTCGATGAGTGTCCACAGCGGCATAAGGCAACCATGCTTCCTTGGGTTTGCTGGAGATTCCCTTTGGCGTCGGTGTAGGTAGCCTGTCCGGGAATCAGGTAGGGGCCATTTAGGCGGGCGGTAATTTGAATTTCTGCCATTGTAGGTGCTCCTTTCCCAAAAATATGTTTGTGAGCGCTTTTGCTCAAAAGTTGTTACGATACACAGGTCTTTAATCCCGTAGGATAACGTCTTCCAAGACATCCAGGCGAGGGGGGAAAATCTGCGGTGCCACCATGTGCTTTGTGATGATGTCGGGGTCTTTCAACCCGTGGCCGGTACAAACGGCGACGATGCGTTTGCCCTGTGGGTGGAAGCGCCCGGCGGCAATCTCGTGCGCCAACCCGGCCAATCCGGCTGCGGAGGCCGGTTCAACCCAAATGCCTTCCCCGGCCAGGCGCTTTTGCATTGCCAGGATTTCGTCATCGCTGACCGCAATGATGCGCCCCTGAGATTCTTCGGCGGCTTGCAACGCCTGTTCGCCGCGGGCCGGTTTGCCAATGCGGATGGCCGTTGCAACCGTTTCCGGATGCTTCACGGGATGTCCCAGCACCAGGGGGGCAGCGCCCTCGGCTTGTACGCCCAGGATGTGCGGCAGCCCGCTGCCATGCAGCGCCTCGTATTGCCGAAAACCAGCCCAGTAGGCGGTGATGTTGCCGGCATTGCCTACCGGCAGACACAACCAATCGGGGGCACGGCCCAAGGTGTCACAAATTTCGAAAGCGGCCGTTTTTTGGCCTTCGATGCGGTAGGGGTTGATGGAATTGACCAACGCAATCGGATGTCGGTTGGAGATCTCCACCACCAGCGCCAGCGCATCGTCGAAAGAGCCATCGATTTGTACCACCTGGGCGCCGTAAGCCACCGCGCCGGCCAACTTCCCGGCCGCCACCTTGCCTTGAGGGATGAGCACGATGGCTTTCAAGCCGGCGCGGGCCGCATACGCCGCGGCAGAGGCAGCCGTGTTGCCGGTAGAGGCGCAGATTACGGCCTTTGCACCGCGTCCCACCGCTTCGCTGATGGCGGCGGTCATCCCGCGGTCCTTGAAGGAGCCGGTTGGATTTAGCCCCTCGAATTTGACGAACAACTCAAAGCCGCCGCCTAGCGTTTCTGCCAGACGCGGTACAGGGATAAGGTGGGTATCGCCCTCCAACAGGGTGATGGGGCGCGTGTGCTCGGGCAGATCGAGCAGATGCCCATAGCGATGCAAGACGCCGTGATACGGTGTTGGTTGCTGTGGCAAGTCGGCGTTCATGAGGGTAACTCCGTGTGTGGGGATTGTGCTACGTCCAGAAAGCGGACTTTTTCTTCTGCGGTCATTTCGGCCAAAATAACGTCCACTTCGTGCAGGGTGCGTTTGCGGGCGGCAGCCATTGCAGCCGGGAAAAGCGGCCCGCTCAGCGGGGTATCCAGGTTCATGGCGGCGTGTGAATCTTTGGGCAGCAAACGGCGGGCAAGCGGGCGCAGCGCGGGAATGAAGGAAATGACCTCCAGCCAATACACTTTGCCGGAGCGTAAACGCTCATCGTTGAGGATATCTTTATCCAGTGGGGCGATGTTGCTCATGGTCGTAGCTCCACCATCTGGCTGGAGGGAGGCAGCCCACAATTGCACGTAATTGCTGTGGGCATAAAAATCTTGCACGGCATGGGTGAGCCGCCCCAGAGCACGCCAGGCTTCTTCTACCGACTTTCCGGTGCGTAAGCAATCGAAAATGATGTTGCGTTGTTTCTCAATGTAAGCCTGGCCCTCGGCAAAAGCGCTATCGTCGAAGTGGTATTCGGGATGTCCAATCAATCCGCGCAGGGAGTCTTGTCCCAGGTTTGCGGCGATGATGGTCTCCAATGCGCGGGGCGAAAAGCGCGCTTGCAGCGTGTGCGTCAGTATTTTTTCGTGGTAGATTTTATCCATTAGGGGGCAACCGTAATGAGGGCTTTGATTTTCTCGAATTTGGCCGGGCCAATGCCGGAGACATTTTGAATTTCTTCGACGCTGGCAAAAGGGCCGTGTTCCTGGCGGTAAGCGATGATGCTGGCTGCCAGGGAAGGGCCGATACCCGGTAGGGTATCCAACACTTCCTGGGAGGCCGTATTGATGTCGATGAGATTTTCCTCTGGCGAGATGTCGATCTCCGTCCCGGAAGCGCGGGAAACGGGCGGACTTTGGGGTGAGGCCGTACCCTGAGGATACGCGGCCACCCAAAGGCGTTGTCCGTCTTCCAGGGGGGCTGCCAAATTTAGGTTTCGGGTATCCGCCTCAGGGTGTAGGCCGCCGGCGGCTTCCAGGGCATCCCGCACCCGACTATCGGGAGGCAGCGCGTATACCCCCGGGGAAGCAACTGCCCCTCCAACATCTACTAGAATGGGCGCCGGGGTAGGTGGAGGCATTAGCGTGATGGAAACACCTTGTGGCGGGCGAGTAATGCTGATCATTGCTCCCGCAAGGGCAAACCCCAGCAAAACACCTAGCAGGCTTCCCCAGACGTGTTTCATAGTCTCATTCCATTAACAAACTTAATCCCAATCGTTGATTGGCGGGATCAATGTGGATGATTTGGGCGGTAATGGTATCGCCCTTTTGCACTATCTGGTGGGGTTCTCTCTTAGAGGACATCTGAGATACGTGAATTAGGCCATCCAGGCCGTCTTCCAGGCGCGCAAAGGCGCCAAAGGGGACGACAGTCGTAATTTGCACGTCGACATATTGCCCAACCCGATAACGCTGCTCGACTTTTTCCCAAGGGTTGGGTTGTAGGCGCTTCAGACTGAGCGCAATGTGGTTTTTGGTGTGATCTACTCGCAAAACGTACACTTCGATTTCCTGCCCAACTTGCACCACATCGCCGGGATATTGCACGCGGCCCCACGAAAGTTCCGAAATGTGAATCAGCCCTTCCAGGCCGCCCAGGTCTACAAAGGCGCCGAAACGAGTGATATTCGTGACCGGCCCTTTCAGGCGCTGGCCGGGTTTTATGTTTTCGAGTAACAGGGCACGTTTGCCGGGTTCGCTTTGGGCGGCGCGTTCAGAGAGCACAATGCGCCCGTGTTCCGGATCGCATTCGATGATTTTTAGACGCAGCGTACGACCGACGTAGGGTTCCAGGATGGATTGCAATACCGGAGAATCCAGATTGTTTTCCCAATTTGGTGATAATCGCCCTTCAGCCAGGGCGGTAGTCGTGGCAATGAGATGAGAAATAGGGACAAATCCCTGGAGAAAGTCATTTTCCAGCAATAATCCGCCCTGGTTGTAGCCGTAAATGCTGGCTTTGATGATGTCGTCTGATTCGTAGACTTGCGTGACGACAGCCCAATTGACCTGCTTTTTTTCTTGTACAGGAGAAGTAGTATGAGGTTCTTCTGGAGGGACAGTTTCTTGTGCCCAACGGTTTTCTTCTAATAAAAGCGAGCGCCACCAACCTTCATCAATTTCAGGAGCATCGGAGGTGGGGGGGGCTGAAAGTACTTTGTTCACCATTAATCAACCTTTCGTCGAACAGTGAAAGCGAGCAAGTGATTTTCCAGACGCGAAAAGATTATACCATTTAGGGTAGTCGGGTAGTTGGGTAGTATTTGTTTACCGCCGAGAACGCAGAGAGCGCTGAGATGGCAGAACAGGAAAATCTTGACCAGATCACGGAGAGCATTATCGGTGCCGCTATCGAAGTGCACCGCGCTCTGGGGCCTGGCCTTCTGGAGTCGGCGTATGAAGCCTGTCTGACTTTTGGCCCAACGCGGCCTGAAGGTGGAACAACAGAAACCCCTGCCCGTGGTCTATCGGGAGGTCAAGCCGGATTGTGGCTACCGCCTGGATCTTCTCGTCGAAGAAGCGGTCATTGTCGAGGTTAAGGCCGTTGATCGCCTGATGCCGATTCATCAGGCTCAGTTGCTTTCCTACTTGAAGCTTTCTGGTTGCAAGGTGGGCTTGCTGATCAACTTCGATGTCAGGGTACTGAAGGAGGACATTCGCCGGGTAGTGAATGATTTTCCAGATTCTCTGTGTTCTCCGCGGGCTTTGCGGTAAACAGATACAATTTGGGGGAGTGGTTTGCTATTTTAACGCAAAGATGCAGAGCCGCAAAGAAAAACCCGTTTTAAGTCGCGTAGCTGGGTGGTAGGGGCGAAAGGTTTTTTGCCCAGTTAGGTAGTTGGGTAGTTCGGTAGTCGGCGGGCATTTTGCACTTTGCCCTCTGCATTCTGCATTTTGCGTGGTTATTGAGATGATACTGATGTGGGTACTTTGTCAATAGCGTGTCAGCCGCCAGTGTAATTGCGCCAGGGTCATACGTGACCAGATGCCAATGCGCGGCAACAACAAGGGGTTGTGCCGTGTAAGATCGGCCCCTTCGTCCATCATGGTGAAGGCCAGTTGAAAGCCTTCCATGTGCAAGGCATCTTGCACGGCCATGTTGAAGGCATCTTGTTTCCCGTCAGGATAAGCAAAGACCGGTAACGTATGCCCGATGTGACGAGCAATCATTTTTTGCGAGATGCGAATTTCTTTGCTGGCTTGCGTTGTAGTTACGCGCGTCAACACTGAATGGGTATGGGTATGGGCGGCAATCGTAACGCCGGATTGCGAAAGACTGCGCAGCGTTTCCCAGGACAGTGTGCATACGTGCGGGGTAAAAGGTGGTTGGCTGTGTGCGTAGAGCGTTTCCACCAGTTCCTGTGCAATGCCGGCAGGTTGTGATCTGATGTAGCGCGCCAACCCGGATACAGCCTCTCGCTTTTCTTCAGGGGTTTCAATCGCCAACAAACCGATGGGCGTTTTCAGCGTTGATTCTCGCGCGTAAAACACGGCTTGGTACAACTTGTCCCACCAGAAAAAACACGCTCGACCAACATAAGCCGTTGGGACGAATAATGTGGGTTGTACGCCGTATTGTCGTGCAATGGGGTAAATGATTTCTTCGAAATCCAGATAGCCATCGTCTACCGTAACCAATACGGCATTTTCTGGCAACGGTCTTTCATTTCGTGCAGCCGTGAGCACATCTTTCATTGTAACGGGGTGGTATTTGTTGCTGATCAGGCGCATGTGCGCCTCGAACATTGTTGGTGTAGCGCTGATATGTGCGGGATCAAGCCAGGGCTTGTCATCCGGTAGGTCCACGCGATGATATGTCAGGATATAAACTGCTTGCCCGGGAACCTCGCGCCGACGCTTGAGTAGTGGAAAAACATTTAAATGTTGTGCCAGATTAAGCAAACCATGCTTCAAGCGTTTTTTTACACGCATAGCGCTTACTC